>JAENZU010000518.1 GCA_016841125.1 Melioribacter sp.
AATTTCGGCGCAACAACCACCGGTACACATTTTATTTCCGGCACCGGATTGATAGGAACAAATCTAAATAACGATCACCCGGTTTCATTTACATACGATGCAAATTTAGCAAATCAGGATGGAGAGTTATTCGATCCGACTATTACCAACTCGGGGTTGGGCGGTACAATTACTTCTGATATGCTCTTCGGCGGCAAACTGCAGTGTGCATCTTGTCACGATGTTCATAACTCAACCGGAATTGATAATTTGCTTCTCGTGACCAATGATGCAAGTGCGCTCTGCCTAACCTGCCATAATAAGTAGAAGTGTAATAGTATTTTTTAATTGCAGGGGCAGGCTTCTGCCCTGATATTGACGTAATAAAGGTTAGGTTATGATTAAAAAATTTATCTCCATAATTCTTATTCTGCTTGCAGGGTTCTTCGGCTGCTCGGCGAGCCATACCGAAACGGATGCTGCTGAACCGGTTATTTTTCCGCCTCCGCCTGCAGAAACAAAAATTCAGTTTCTAAAAAGTTTTTCAACTTCCAAAGATGTTACTGGAGATCTATCCGGAATTATGGAATATGTAACCGGAAGTGAGGAAGAAGGACAAATTGTAAAACCGTACGGAATTACAATCTATAAAGGGAAAATATACATTTGCGATACAATTTTAGGCGGACTTGAAATAATTGATTTGCAAAATGAATCATTTGAATATTTTGTTCCAAAAGGTTTGGGAGAATTGAAAAAGCCGATCAACTGTTTTAAGGATAGTGAGGGAGTATTGTATGTTGCCGATACTGAGAGAAATCAAATTGTAGTTTTTGACAGAAATGATAATTATCTCAATGCTTTCGGCGAATCAGATCTAAAACGCCCAACAGATGTTTTTGTGAATGAAAACAAAATATTTGTTGCGGATGTAATGGATAAAAAAGTGAAAGTTTTTAACCGGACCAGTTTCGAGCTCGAGAATTCTTTACCCGGTGATGAGGTAACAGAAAATGAAAGTCTATTCCAGCCTACCAACATTTGTGTTAAAGGGGATCGTCTTTATGTCAGCGATTTCGGTGATTTCAAAATTAAAATTTATTCAACCGATGGTAAGTTTATTAATTCTGTTGGGAGTTATGGTAAAGGGCTTGGTCAATTTGTAAGACCTAAAGGAATCGCCGTTGATGACAGTCTCAATCTTTATGTTGCAGATGCCGGTTTCGATAATGTTCAAATTTTTAATGGTGAAGGAAATCTTCTCTTATTCTTCGGCGGAACATATAACGGTCCCGGAGGCATGTGGCTGCCTGCAAAGGTTATCATTGATTATAATAATTTAGAATACTTCCAAAAATATGTTTATTCCGGTTTTGATCTGCAATATTTAGTATTTGTAACAAATCAATATGGACCGGAAAAAATAAGTGTTTACGGATTTGTAAGTGACAAATACCCAGAGGGGAGTCGATGAACAAGACTCTAAAATATTATCTGATTTTAGTGTTTTTAATTATGTCCTCTATTTTTATTTCATGTTCAGGTGACGGTAGCAAAGATGTCCTATCTTTCTTTTTTGATGGTGTGGAAGAAGATGCTATCGAAGAAAACAAAACGGAAAATCCGGTTAACGCTGAGGCTGAGGTAGCCGAAGTTGCTGAAACCAAGCCTCAATTATTTTATCACGAAGTATATAAAGAAAAACTTTGTGATAATTGCCACGACCCTGAGAAAGGCAATAATTTAGTTGAAGATCAGCCTGATCTTTGCTATATGTGTCACGAAGATTTCAGCTCAAAATTTGAATACGTTCATTATCCTGTAGAAGCCGGGGAATGTACCGGTTGTCATTCGCCGCACTATTCCAATTATCCAAAGCTGCTGATTGCTGAAGGTAAAGAAGTATGCTTGCCATGTCATGACGATCCTGATGTATTGGAAAATGAAATTCACATTTCCTTGGAAGAAACACCCTGCTATGAATGCCATAACCCGCACGGCGGGGATGATAGTACAATGCTATAAAATGAAATGCAAACAAAAAATATTGTGCAGTTTTTTTATCATTACAGTTATTCTATCTGTAAGTATTTTCCCGAAGTCGAAATATAAAAACGGGAACGGCTGGGGTGGATTTAAATTGCATTCAGTAAATGGAAGTTTATTTCTGAATGGCGATTACAGAATTGAGAACTCTCATCTGCTGAGTAATTACAGGGATGAGTACCGGACGGCAGCATTCAGTGGGGACCTGATCATCAATACCAGAAGTGAACTTTTTCATCCAAACTTTTTACAAATAGATTTAGGCGGTGGATACTCCCCCGGAGCAAGAAGAGAAAACTATCTTGTTGCACCGGATAGAACAGACACTCAAACTACCGAAAGGCTAAATCTCGGATTATCCTTTTTCAATCAAAGACCAATCTCAATAAATTTGTTTGGGGATTATTCCCACAATTTTGTCAACCGCGAACTCACTTCTGATATTGAGTCGAATCAATTCCGTTACGGTGCAAATCTGAATTTTGTAAATAAGTTTCTGCCGGCATCAGCAAGATACATGCATAGCAATTGGAAACAGAATGAACTGCAGAACTTCAGACAATTCAAAACTATAAGAGATAATGTTGGAATCGACTTTACAAAGTCATTCTCAAAATATGATGAAACCGAACTTAAACTTTCTTACGATGACTACTCTAGAAAATATGTTAATGCCCTTGTAATTAACAGCTATATCAGCAGTTATGCATTACGCAATAGACTCTTCTTAACATCTGACAGGCAAAACAGTTTAAATTCCTATTTATGGTACCAGGATCAAAAGGGGAATCAAAAGTTAAGAAGAATACAAGTTTCAGAAAATTTAAACTTGAGACCCATTGAAGTGATCGACCTCCGCGGAAGATACCAATATACTAAAAACGATTTCTTCACTGTTGAGTCGGACCAAAATTCCCTCTTCGGCGAAGTAACTCATCATCTTTACCGGAGCTTGGATTCCTATTTCAATTACGAATTTATTGATCACAAACAGATTTTTTTTAAGGAAAAA
>JAENZU010000519.1 GCA_016841125.1 Melioribacter sp.
TCGAACTCGCTTCCAAAGGGACTTTGTTCTTAGATGAAATTTCAAACATTCCGAATGAACTTCAGGCAAAGTTACTTACTGCAATTCAAAAAAGAACAATTACGCGGGTCGGCTCAGGCAAAGCTATCGATGTCGATATCAGATTGATTTGCGCAACCAACAGCAATCTTGAAAAACTTGTTAAAGAAAATAAATTTAGGCAGGATCTTTTGTACCGGATAAAAACCGTCGAAATTGAGATACCTCCGCTTCGTGAGAGAAATGACGACATCCCGATTTTAGCCGAACATTTTTTAAATCTATTCAGCAAAAAATACAATAAACCAAGTTTGAGGTTTAATCACCCATCTCTAAAAAAATTATCCGAATACGGTTGGCCCGGAAATGTAAGAGAATTGCAGCACTCTGTTGAGAGGGCGGTAATTTTATGCGACAACACAATTCTTCAACCGAATGATTTTGCCCTTGGACCAATAGATTCAAATGATGCCGACCTGCAGTTTATGAATATGAATTTGGAAGAAATCGAAAGGATTACAATCCGCAAGGCATTGGAAAAATTCGAAGGCAACATCTCAAAAGCCGCATCAGAATTGGGTTTAACACGAACATCCCTCTACCGCAGAATGGAAAAATATAACCTCTGACAAATGAAAAATGTAAAACTAATATTAACAATTAAAATCATATTCCTTTCTCTAATTCTCTCATTCGGATTTTACAATTTATTCGTGCAGAGCAATTATATAATTTTCACTTCGGCATTTTTAATGTCATTAATTTTATTTAAAAGTATTTTTCATCAAATAGACCAGACCAATAAAAATCTTACCCGTTTTCTCCAATCAATAAAATTTTCCGATCTTTCGTTATCATTCACAACAAAAAAAATGGGAAGGTCATTCGACGAACTCAATGCTGCCTTCAATGAAGTTCTTGATGAATTCAAAAAAACAAGGGGTGAGCGGGAAGAAAAGAACCGGTATCTTCAGACAGTATTGAGGCATATCGGTATTGGACTGATCGCTTTTGATTCAAGCGGCAAAATTGAATTTATAAATAGAGCCGCCAGAAAATTACTCGGGATTAAACGAATAACACACTTAAATATTTTAGACCAATTTGAAGGCAATTTAAGTGAGCAGCTTCTCAAACTTAAGCCGGGGGAGAAAACTTCAGTAAAACATTTTGAAGGGAACGATGCAGTTCAATTGATAGCATACGCCACAGAATTTAAAATGCGGGATACTCTTTACAAGCTGGTTTCAATCCAAAATATTCAGAGTGAATTAGAAGAAAAAGAACTGGAAGCCTGGCAGAAATTGATCCGTGTTCTCACCCACGAAATCATGAACTCTGTAACGCCGATATCGTCACTGTCGAATACAGTAAATGACATGCTTTCAAACGGAGGCGCAGAAAATTTAGATGATGAGCAGATAGATGATATTAAGAGTGCCGTTAATACCATTCACCGAAGGAGTGAGGGGTTAATAAAATTTGTTGAAAATTACCGCAGTCTTACAAAAATTCCGAAACCCAATTTTGAAATTTTTACGGTACAAAGTTTATTCGACCGAATTGAAAAACTGTTAATTAGTGATTTGGAAAAATACTCGATCGAGTTACGCTGCAGTGTTGAACCGAGTTCGCTCGAGCTTACTGCGGATCCATCGATGATTGAACAAATTTTGATCAACTTGATAATAAATTCGACCCATGCATTAAAGGAGATTGATAATAAATCGATAAGATTATCGTCAAGTTTGAATGAGAAAGGCAGAATCGCAATAAAAGTTACCGATAACGGTCCCGGCATACCCGAGGATATTCAAGAGAAAATTTTCATTCCGTTTTTCAGTACAAAAAGCAGCGGTTCGGGGATAGGTTTAAGTTTGGCTAGACAAATAATGCGCACACACCGGGGAAATATTCGAGTAAGTTCAAAACCCTTCGAGGAAACATCGATCATTTTAACATTTTGAATCTTTGCGAAAATGGGCTTATTGCGGCGGACTCAATAAATATTATTTAGAAAAAATGCTTAACCCATTAAAAATATTTTTATTTACTCAATTCGAAAATCAACAAACATCTAATTCTCTCTAAAAACTGAGTTGAATTTACCATCCGCTCATATAATAAACCCATAAAATAAGTAATACCGGAAAGTCGCAAGTATTCCGGTTTACCTTCAATTAAATGTATATCATTTACTCTAAAGCCGGTTGCGTTGGCATTTTTAATTACACCCGATTTGGAATTGCATTTATAAACTGTCGGGAAAGTATCAAATGTTTTTCTTCCTCGCAATTTATTAAAACTTTTATGAAACCAATCCGGTGTGAGTCTGGCAATTATAGAAACATAATACCATTTGTTTGGTGTTTTTGAAATGAAAATTCCGCCGGGTTTAAGCACCCTTCTGATTTCCTCAAAAACTATTTTCGGATTTTGGACGTGCTCCATCACATAGTTTGAATACACAATGTCAAAAGTGTCATCCTCATATGGAATTTTATGATTTGAAGTATCAAGAATTTTTGCTTCATGCAAAAATGGATTTTGAAGAACAGCTGCGTCTACATCAATTCCGGCAACAAATTTGGCGCGCTCCTTAAAATTCATTTGCTTAACTTTGCCTCTGCCTGCTCCATAATCTAAACAATAAGATTCCGGTGTTATTTTTTCTTCAACAATCTTTCGGAAATAATCATTGTCCCATTCAAGCGAAAGATTTGAGTAAAATTTGCGGTCGATCCATTCTGTTATTTTGGACATATTAAATATCTCGTTAAACTTTTTTTAATAACCATACTGAACGTAAAATTATTTCTTTACTGATTGATCAAATACATCACTTCATGTCCAAGAATTGATTCATTTAGTTGTCGAAGTTATTATGAATCAATTAAAAAATATCAAGCTATAGATATTAAACAGTAGATTAGTTAGAGGAGAGTAGTGCAAAATTAAAATAAGCATTGCCCCGAATAAGGGGTATACCAAATTTACACAACGAATTAAATCGGCT
>JAENZU010000520.1 GCA_016841125.1 Melioribacter sp.
GAGAGCCATCGTTACAACAAGCATTACACTCATTACAGAATTTAGCATTTCTTCTCCGGCGGCAAAAATAGGGGAGTTGAAAACCAGCAAAATCAATATGGCAATAAAATTATTTTTTTTGATCTTCATCATTTTTAGACTCTTGTTTTATGTTATCATTTTCTTCTAAAGGAAGATTACTCATTTTTTTTATGAAGCCTTTATCCATTTTGAATATCCACACGATCAATCCTATAAATATTGCAAAAAATATTATCAAGGATATGATCGGGAAAATTTCAATATCTTTTATCGAACTTAAGTAATTCGAAAACATAATCATCTCATTCTATTTACTTTCGGTATTTACTTTAATATCTGTTCCCAGCCTTTGCAAGTAAGCAATAAGGGCTATTATTTCTTTGTCGGGTTCCGTAACAACTCCGTTATTCATCAAGTCGGTTGTAATTTGATCAGCCTGTTTATTCAGATCGCTTTCAGCAAACTCCTCATATCCGTCTTCGTAAGGCACACCCAAACTTCTCATTACACTGATCTTTTTTGCGGTTGTAGAAGCATCCAGCTTCTGTTCCAGCAGCCAGGGGTAAGGGGGCATTAAAGATCCCGGAGACATTTGTCGCGGATCTTCCATATGCAAATAATGCCAAAGGTTAGAATATTTTCCACCAACGCGGTGAAGATCGGGGCCGGTGCGTTTTGATCCCCACAAAAATGGATGATCATAAACAAACTCGCCGGCTTTGGAATACTCGCCGTATCTTTCAGTCTCTGATCTAAATGGTCTTACCATTTGTGAGTGGCATGAAACGCACCCTTCTCTTATATAAATATCTCTCCCCTGTAATTCGAGCGGTGAGTAAGGCTTTACGCTGCTTATTGTCGGTATATTAGATTTTACCAGGAAAGTTGGAATCATTTCTATTATACCGCCAATTAAAATTGCCACTGCAGTAAGAATTGTAAATTTGACAGGTCTCTTTTCAAGCCAGCGATGGATCAAACCATAACGCAGTTTATCTTTTTCTTTAACAAGCGGTGCCGCTTCATCTTCTTCTTCAGGTTGAAAAACTCCCTGCTTAACAGTTTTTATTAAATTATAACTAAGCATTATCATGCCGGCAAAATAAAGCGTGCCGCCAATTGCTCTGATAGCATACATTGGAACTATTTGAATTACTGTTTCAAGAAAATTAGGATACTGTAAAATTCCGAGCGGAGTGAATTGTTTCCACATCAGCGATTGTGCGATGCCCGCCCAATAGAGTGGTGCGGCATACATTACAATTCCGAGTGTGCCTATCCAGAAATGGGCGTTTGCCAATTTCCCGGAGTAGAGCTTAGTCTTAAATAATCGGGGAACCATCCAATAGAGCATTCCGAAAGTAAAAAATCCGTTCCAGCCCAAGGCTCCAATATGCACGTGTGCAATAATCCAATCTGTGAAGTGTGCAATTGCGTTTACCGATTTTAGCGACAGCATCGGACCTTCGAATGTAGCCATACCGTAAGCGGTTACAGCAACCACCATAAATTTGAGAATTGCGTCGTCTCTTACTTTATCCCACGCGCCTCTTAATGTGAGCAGACCGTTCAGCATTCCGCCCCACGATGGAGCTATGAGCATTATTGAAAATACTGTGCCGAGTGATTGAGCCCAATCGGGCAGTGCAGTGTAGAGCAGATGATGCGGACCAGCCCAAATGTAAAGAAAAATTAATGCCCAAAAGTGCAGGATTGATAAACGGTAAGAGTAAATTGGGCGGTTTGCCGCTTTTGGAAGAAAATAATACATCAAACCTAAATATGGAGTTGTTAGAAAAAACGCTACCGCATTATGACCGTACCACCATTGAACCAAAGCGTCCTGAACACCGGCGAACATTGAATAGCTTTTGAAAAAACTAACCGGCAGCTCGAATGAATTGACAATGTGAAGTACTGCAACCGTAACAAACGTTGCGATATAAAACCAGATTGCAACATACATATGTTTTTCACGGCGCTTGATAATTGTTCCCATCATATTGATGCCGAATGCAACCCATACTACAGCAATTGCAATGTCTATGGGCCATTCAAGTTCAGCGTACTCTTTGCTGGTAGTAATACCCAGCGGCAGTGTAATTGCGGCGGCAACAATAATAAACTGCCAGCCCCAAAAATGAAACTTGCTTAAAAAGTCATTGAACATTCTGGCTTTGCACAAACGCTGCAGCGAATAATAGACACCGGCAAAAATAGCATTGCCCACGAAAGCAAAGATAACGGCGTTTGTGTGGAGGGGTCTTATTCTGCCAAAAGTGATATACTGCAATTTGAAGTTTAATTCAGGTATGAAAATCTGTAGTGCTATGATCAGACCAACCAGCATTCCAACCGTTCCCCACAACATAGTAGCAAACGTGAAATTTCTAACGATGGTATTATCGTAGCTGAATTTTTCTACATTCATAGATTCTCCCATATTTCCAATATTTTAAAATTGCCTGATTATTTTGATTTATCTTCATTACTAATATTTTTTTCGTTTTTAGATTTCTTATTTTCAAATAGAATTCGGATTGAAGGTGTATATTTATCATCGTATTGCCCGTCTTTAACCGCCCATAGAAATGCTGCAAGAAATCCGCCGGCAACCAATAAACTTGCTCCAATTAAAATCACAATTACTTCCATTGCAATAAACCTTTTTTATTTGCCAACAAAGATATGGTAATTGAAGTAAAAACAACAACAGATATTGAACTAAGAGGCATCAAGATTGCGGCGATTACCGGAACTAAATTTCCGCTCACAGCAAAAGAAATTCCAACCAAATTATAGATGAATGAAATTATAAAACTGCCGATGATCACTTTGCGGCTGATTTTAGAAAATTTAATAAAATCTCCTAATCTTGAAAAAGCTGATGCTTCCAAAATACCGTCACAGGCAGGAGAGAAGTTATTGATATCTTCAGAAATTGTTATACCCACATCACTTTTTTTCAATGCACCTGCATCGTTTAATCCGTCA
>JAENZU010000521.1 GCA_016841125.1 Melioribacter sp.
GAAGTAAACATTGGCGGCATTCCCCTCGGGGGGAATAATCCAATCCGAATTCAATCGATGACTACAACAGATACGATGAATACAATTGCAACCGTGGAGCAAACTATCAGAATGGTTGAAGCTGGTTGTGAATATGTCCGCATTACGGCACCAAGCTTGAACGAAGCTAAAAATCTTGAGAACATTAAAAAGGAACTCAGAGCAAGAGGTTACGAGGTTCCGCTTGTAGCGGATATTCATTTTACTCCAAATGCTGCGGAATATTCAGCGCGCGTGGTTGAGAAGGTTAGAGTTAATCCCGGTAATTATGCAGACAAAAAGAAATTTCAGCAAATAGAATATACTGATTCCGAATATCTTGCCGAAATTGAGAGAATACGAAAACGCTTTACCCCGCTAGTAAATATTTGTAAAGAATACGGAACCGCAATGCGGATCGGTACAAATCACGGGTCTCTTTCAGATAGAATTATGAGCCGATACGGAGATACTCCGCTCGGTATGGTTGAATCTGCATTGGAGTTTGTGAGAATTTGCGAAGACCTTAATTACAAAGAAATTGTACTGTCGATGAAAGCAAGCAACACCCAAGTGATGGTACAAGCGTATCGTTTACTTGTTCAAAAGATGGAAGAGGAAGGAATGAATTATCCGCTTCATCTTGGAGTTACAGAAGCCGGTGACGGAGAAGACGGAAGGATAAAATCCGCCGTTGGTATCGGCGCGCTGTTAGAAGACGGACTCGGAGATACAATTAGAGTATCATTAACGGAGGAACCGGAATTTGAAGCTCCGGTTGCAATATCACTTGCGGAACGATATCAAAATAGATCTAATGAGAAGCAAATTCCCCCAATTGAATTTCCGCCTAAAGACCCTTTTTCATATTTGCTTCGCGAAACTTTTGAGGTTGCAGGTATTGGCGGCAGCAATGTTCCCAAAGTATTTGCGGATTTTAGTCTAACTCCTGTAAAGGATTTCAGCGATTTAACTCCGGTGGGATATAAATATTCACCCGAGTTGGATAAATGGAATATGGCAGATCTTTCTTGCGATATTTTATATCTGGGCAAAAATATTCTTCCCTTTGATGCACCGAATAATGTAAAAATTGTTTATGATTTTGAAGTCTGGAATTCACTCAATGATAAAACCAAAGGGTTCCCGCTTTTCACTTTTGATCAGGCATTGGCAGCATCAAATAAATCATTTTTATTAAACTTTGTTAGCATCTCAATTGATGAAGTGTTCAGTCCGGAGTTTTTGAAACTGGCTAATGACACCAAAACCGTTTTTGTATTGGAAACAAATAATCCACATGGAATGGCAGAGCAAAGAAGAGTTTTCCTTGAGTTTTTAGACAAAGGAATTAAAAATCCGGTAATTATTAAGCGAGACTATTCGGGATTAGACGCTGAAACTTTTCGACTTCATGCGGCAACAGATATTGGAGCTCTCTTTATTGACGGATTCGGGGATGGAGTTTGGAGCAGCTCGCCGGATCAAAAAACAGAGGTTATCAATCGTACTCTTTTCGGAATTTTACAGGCAACTCGGGTTAGAATTTCAAAGACCGAATATATAGCATGTCCGTCATGCGGACGAACTTTATTCGATTTAGTTGAAGTGACTAATAAAATAAGAAACCGCACCGAACATTTGAAAGGTGTAAAGATTGGAATAATGGGATGCATTGTTAACGGTCCCGGTGAAATGGCTGACGCCGATTACGGTTATGTCGGTTCCGGAATTGGGAAGATCACTTTATACAGAGGAAAAGAAGTCGTTAAAAAAAGTGTTCCATCAGCAGAAGCTGTTGATGAATTAATTAATATCATAAAAGAAGATGAAAATTGGATTGATCCAAAATAAATTTAATATTACTGAAATATTGTAGAATATCATTTTATTAGTTATATTTTAAGTTCAATTTATGACAGATAAAAAAATCTATACTGATTTTAAAATAGAGCTGAAATTTCTCAGATACTGCAAGCTCCAAAATTTTATAAAATGCACCTCCAATTAAGGGTGCATTTTTTTTATTTAAAGAGATGAAAATAGGAGATATACTAAAATATCTGGAAGTTTGGGCGCCGCCGGAGGTCGCTTGGGAAAAAGACAACGTCGGGGTTCAGATAGGCTCGGAGGATGAGGAAATCCAAAATATCTTTCTCTGTTTGGAGTTATCCGAAAAGTCTCTCGAAAAAGCCTTAAAAGAAAAATGTAATTTAATAATCACCCACCACCCGCTAATTTTCAAACCGCTAGAATCACTAAAATTATCAAAAGACCCAAAAGCTAAAATTATTCGAACTTTAATTAAAAATGATATTACTCTTTTTTCCGCTCATACTAATTTAGATTTCACAAAAGACGGAGTAAGTTTTGCGCTTGCAGAAAAATTGAGTTTGACTAATATCAAGTTCTTGAAAAATATTGATAGCAATCAAATAAAGTTAGTGGTTTTTGTGCCGGAAGAAAATATCGACCAAGTCTCCGAAGCAATATTCAATGCCGGCGGGGGTATAATCGGGGATTATGAAAAATGCAGTTTCAGACTTTACGGTGAAGGCACTTTTAAAGGATCCGAAAAAACTAAACCAGCAGTCGGAACCAAAGAAAATTTTGAAAGAGTTGATGAAGTCCGTTTGGAAGTTTTAGTCGATTCCTGGAAGTTAAGTAAAGTAATTTCAGAAATGATAAAAGTTCATCCATACGAAGAGCCTGCCTTTGATGTTTATCCTTTGAAAAATAAAAATGTTAATTACGGATACGGTGCAATCGGAGAGTTGGATAAAGCTTTGCCGCGGGATGAATTCTTAGGTTTTGTATCTGAAAGTTTAAATGCAGAATTTTTAAGATTTTCAGACGGTTCAGAAAATAAAATTAAAAAAGTTGCAGTATGCGGCGGCAGCGGATCGGATCTTCTTTCAGCGGTTATTGCAAAAGGTGCAGATGCATTTGTTACCGCGGATGTTAAATACCACACGTTTCAGGATGCCGAACATGAT
>JAENZU010000522.1 GCA_016841125.1 Melioribacter sp.
AGAAGCGTTATCATTCCGTCACAATTTTTTGCGGATTTAATAATTTCATCTTTTCGGATGGGTCTGTCTTTATCAAAAACTATTACATCAATTCCGGATTCAGTCAATTTTACTTTCGCAATCTCCGGTATTTTTCGTGTAATAAAAACCTTCATGATTTATCCGAAGAGAAGTCTAACAATAAATACTGCGCCTAAGATTCCTGCAATATCCGCCAAAAGACCTGCTGCCAGCGCGTGACGCGTTCTTCTAATATTTACCGCTCCGAAATAGACAGCCAAAACATAAAAAGTTGTTTCGGTGGATCCGAAAAATGTTGAGACCAAAATGCCAATAAATGAATCGGGTCCGTGTACCGAAATAATCTCTGCCATAATTCCGAGCGAACCCGAACCGGAAAGGGGACGCATAATTGCCATCGGAAGCGCTTCGGCAGGCATCCCGATAAAATTTGTTACCGGCTCTAAAAGCATAATCAAAAATTCCATAGCGCCGCCGGCACGGAAAATACCAATAGCAACAAGCATTGCAACCAAATAAGGAATAATTCTAATTGCAACGTCGAATCCTTCTTTAGCCCCTTCAACAAAAACTTCATATATTTTTACTTTTTTAAGTGCACCGTAACCAATGAAAACAAATATTAAAAAAGGAATAGCCAAAATTGAAATAATCTGAATAATACCTTTAAACAGTTCTGGGTTTACAAAACTGAATACCGAAAGAATGCTGGATAAAATACCAGTTACGGCAAGAATTAAAACTGCGGCTGCCAGGCCCAGTAATATTATCAAACCTTTTGTATTTGATTTAAACCAGTTAGAAGCATCCCCCTTTTTTAGCGGAAATTTCTCCAAAATTTTAGTAGCCGTTATTCCAACGGTGGTAGCACACAAAGCGCCGAAAATTGCTGTTCCGATTATGATAGCAGGATCAGAGCTGCCTGCTGCAGCGCGAATCGCAATAGCGGTTGCGGGTATCAGCGTTAAACCGGCTGTGTTCACAGCAAGAAATGTACACATTGCGTTTGTGGCAGTCCCTTTTTCAGGGTTTAATTTTTCCAACTCCTCCATTGCTTTTAAGCCGAAAGGCTTTTCGGCATTTCCCAAACCAAGCATGTTTGCCGACATATTCATTATCATTGCCCCCATAGCCGGGTGATCCGACGGCACGTCCGGAAATAGGAATTTGGTTACCGGTTTTACTGCATTTGCGATAATTCTAATTAAGCCTGCTTCCTCAGCCACTTTCATCACTCCAAGCCATAATGCCATAATGCCGATCAATCCCAAAGCAATATCAACTGCAATTCCGGCGTATTCAAGAGCAGAGTTTGTTACATCCTTCATTTTTGCGAACGCAACTTCCTCAAGTACTATTGAACCTTTTGCTGCTCTATCTTCTTCAAAATTATCAATTGTAAAAGTTCCGGTTAGATCTTTTTCCTTTCCGGAAATTGATGCCATCGACTTCCAAAATTTCGGCGTGCTATCCTCTACATTGAAGAAGATTAATTTTCTATCTTTTTCGTAGTTAAAAGTTAATTTTACGGGAAGATCAACATCTTCTTGAATATCGGTGGAATAAAATTGATTAAATTCCTCGGCGGGAATCTTTAAGCGGGCTTGGTAAGACCTGCTTACATTTTCTTCAAATGGTTCTTCAAAAATAAATTCAACGGGTAAAGGATCACCGTTACGGTATTTGTTATTACTTTTGTCAACGATATCGGTTGTTAGTGCAACAGCAATTCCTAAAACTAGTAAACCCAACCATACATAATTTAACATAAGAGCTCCCGGATGGCGATTATTAAAAGTAGCAACGTCTTAAACTTTAAAGTAAATTACCGCAAAGTTAAAAATTATTGCAGAGAATTACATATTATTTTTGAAATTGTATAGATTTAATCTTAATATTTTGAAGAAAATTTTTGAGAGATAAAACATGAAGATTGGTTTGGTTCAATATTCACCAGCTTGGGAAGACCCCAAAAACAATATTAGTAAACTTGATATTCTTATCGAGCGCGACTTAAACAAGGAAGAATTGCTAATATTTCCGGAAATGAGTTTAACCGGATTTACAATGGAGTCTGATCAATATGCCGAAGACCTTGACGGAATCTCAACAGTTTATTTTATGAAACTTGCACAAAGGCTAAAGCGGCACATTATTGCCGGAGTTATCGAAAGAGATGAAGATAAAATTTTCAACACTCTGATTCATTACGATAAAAGCGGGTTGATAACAGCCCGCTACAGAAAGATCCATCCATTTTCGTATGCTAAAGAAAATCAATTTTATACTGCGGGCAAGAAACCTTTAATGAGTAAAATAGATAGAACTTTGATCGGTTTATCAATTTGCTACGATTTGCGTTTTCCCGAGCTTTACCGGTTCTACGGAAAGGATAAAGCAGATTTTATAGTGAATATTGCTAATTGGCCTGTAAAAAGAATTGAGCATTGGAAAGCATTACTTAAAGCCAGGGCGATTGAAAATCAATGTTTTATGATTGGCGTAAACCGCGTAGGCAAAGATCCGTTTAATGAATATAACGGATGCAGCGCTGTATTTGATCCCATGGGAAAAGAAATTGAACTTGTTGAAAATGAAGAAAAAATAATTTCAGTTAATCTCGATTTGAGTTTAGTTGAAGATGTCCGAAATAAGCTTCCCTTTCTACAGGATATCAGGCTGATTTAACTTACGGATTATTCGGATCAAAAATAATCTCAACAACATTTCCGTCGGGATCAGAAAAGTAAAATGAGTAACTCTCATCCCGATGAAGTTTCGGTGCACGAAGTATTTTCACTTTAGCTTTTAATTCGGAATAATAGTTATCTACTTCCATATTTGATTCAACCCGGAGACCAAAATGAGGCGGATGCTCGGTCGCTCCCTTTTTGATAAATGCAAGATCATCCCCGCCTTTTCTAACTATCCCCCAATCTTCAGCTTCATAGCCTATCTCAAATCCGAAATTATTTGTAT
>JAENZU010000523.1 GCA_016841125.1 Melioribacter sp.
TAATATTGCTGATGTAGGCAGCCGATTGTTCAAGATTAATCTGGTATAAACGGTTTTTTGTTTTTTCGCCTTTAAATAACCGAGGCAAATTATAAATGAATTTCTTTGAAAGGTATCTTATTAAACGTGCAATGAGATACCCAAGCGCTAGCACTACTAAAGCGAAAACAAATAGAGGCGCAACTTCTACTGCTGAATCCAAAAGTTTGGATAAAAATTTATTTAACTCAGTAAAAAATAAATCAAAGTTCATTCTATATTCTCCACAAATTAAATTTGCTTATTTCTAATAATAACGTGTCTCTTCTGAAATATTTAATTGCTATTCCCCTGTAAAATGTAATCCATTAATTTCTCATTAGATTCCCAAATTCGTAGGAATAGCAGAAAAGTAAAATTCAATTATTTAGAGATCTAAATAAGTAATGATGTGCTATTAATTACAAAGTCGCCATCTCGTCATTGTCAAAGTTTCTTCTGTAATATCCCATATACTCAACCTTTCTTTCCAATGCATCAATTACTGCGTTGCTAAAGTTGACCTTCTCAAACATTTGCGCACTGCCTAGTCCGCCAGGACTGAATACATTTATCTCCATTAATTTGTCACCGACAATATCAAGTCCGACTAAAAACATACCATCCTGCACAATTTTGGGTCTTACAATTTCAGCAAGCCTTAAATGTTCATCTGTAATAACTGCCTGAGCAAGTTTACCGCCGGCATGAACATTACTGCGCATATCTTCACCCGTACGGCGGCGGCGAAATGCCGCATATTTATTCTTATAGCGTAGCGGCTGACCATTCATCATAAATAGTCTGATATCACCATCAGCGGCAGCAGGCAAATATTCCTGTGCGATTATATATCCGTCCCTTGACAGAGATTCAACAATTTGATTTAAATTTGCACGGTCATCAGGAGTAACAAGGAAAACTCCTGAACCTCCGGAACCCTGCAAAGGTTTTAGTACTATCTTGCCCCCTTGTTCGTCAGCAAACTTTTTTATTTCTTTCACATTACGTGTTATCAAAGTTCGCGGGCGAACTTCTTCCGGGAAAAGTTGGAAGTAAGTTTTATTCATTGCCTTAGCCAAACCGTTGGGGTCATTTAATACAATTACACCGTGGCGCATTGCTATTCTACCAAAATTAATTCCGGCTGTTGCAGCCCAACTCCGTTCCCCGGTTTCATTTGCAGGATCGCTGCGTAACATCAGCACATCCAAATCATCAACAGTTATTCTTTCTTTAATTGAATTTTTTCCTTGCAGAGCGTTAAGATAGAGTTCGTTGGATTTGTATTGTTTTGGCGGAACTGAACTTGCACGTGCCCGTATTGTTTCGTCGGCATCGTATGCAAAATCTCCTAATCCCATTACCCATACTTCATGCCCTCTGTTTATCGCCCACATACCCAAGCGCGTTGTTGTATAACCGGCTTGCTCTGTTTTTATATCATTTACAACTAGTCCAAGTCTCATGACTTTCTCCTTTTTATTAAGTTTATTGGGTTTATTCCGTCTTTCAAACCCTTTAATTTTTTGTTTATTTCCGGATCATCCAAGTATCGAGGACGTAAAAGAGAAGGCTGCAAAACTCTACGCCAAAGTAATTCATTTATTATCGGCACATGTTCAGCAGAAATTTTACCGATAAACAACGGTTCCAGTTCTCCTCCCATCTTGATGTAATCCAAAAGTTTTACTAATCCTTTTAGATAGACAGCATCCTTCGTTAGTCCGCCGCAGCGAAATGTACGCATTGTAATATTGAAAGCTGTTCGGCGCTCAATTCCGTAATTATTATTTAGCTCTTTAAAGACATCAATAAATGTAGCTCCATTAATAATGTGCCGGGCAGCAACTACCCGAGCAGCCAATAATCTCATGCGGGGTCGTGATAAACCGCCGACAAGGTATTCTGATAGTACAGCTAAACCTTCCTGCAATTCTTCATAACCGGCAAGACCAATGTTGAGCTGCTGAAACGGCTGAGCCTTACCGTTCAAATATGTTAAAATATGAGTCCCTACTTCGTGCTGAATTAGTGCTTCAGTTCTTGCCTCCGGTATTTTCAACTGTGCGCCAATTAGCAAGTTGCCCTGTGAAACCATCAACCCTGTTATGTCTTCTCGTACTACGACTTTACTCTTATGTTGCGGGAAAGTTTTCCGAAAATAATCTAATTCTCTCTTTGCTCTTTCGGCGAACGTTTTTGCATCTACCTTATTGCCCGACGATTCTTCCCGGCTGCGCGGCGGGAGTTTTTCAAGCAAATTACGAGCAAGTTTCATCAGTGGATCTTCAACAGGTCCGTAAAGCTGCAGGCTTCCGTAAAGGAATTTAGGCGTGCCGCGGTCGATAAGCATTGTAAACTTTCGGTCCAATTCCAACTGCTGTTCACGGAAGAGTTGCGACAAGGTTGGATCTTCTATTCGTTCAATTGGAACCTGGTAAAGTTTACGTTTGGATAGTGCCGGGTCAATAGTTAATGGTCGATAACTAAACTCCGGGATTTTTTCAAAATTGTTTCGACTAAATTCCGCCCAGGCTGAACTACCATTAATTGGTGTAACTTGTAAAAGAAAATCAAATCCGCTGCAAATTTCCGCAAGCTGCTTATCAATTTCCCATACTGCTTTTACCATACTGTGCCGTCCCAGAGACTGGTAGTTACGTGGACGATGTGTTGTGTGATTATAAGTAAATTCAAAAAAACTGTTTTTTAATGCCTTCGCAAAACCACGCTGCAGTTCACGTCGGATAATTGGGAATGCCTGGTTTGTTTCTTGATTGTGATAAATTGGACGAACTTCAATTCCCAATATATGACAGCCAATTTCTTTTGTTTCGGCAGGTGTTAGTATCGGAGGTAATTTTGCGTGCGCTATTTTCGAGCCTGTTACAATTTCAACTTTACTAATTTCTTTGCGAATTTTAATACTGAGTAATTCCTTTTGGAGCCTCTCAACTGTCAATGAAATGTCTGTTTT
>JAENZU010000524.1 GCA_016841125.1 Melioribacter sp.
AAAGGAAAAAATATTCGTCAAACGATAATATTAGAAAGCAGTGCAGGCACTGGTCATCGTTATACAACAACAAAAAATAAAAGAAATCATCCGGGTAGAGTTGAGTTTACAAAATTCGATCCGGTTGTAAGAAAACACGTTATATTTAAAGAAACTAAATAAAATACGTCAGTGGCTCAATTGGCTAGAGCAGCGGTCTCCAAAACCGCAGGTTGGGGGTTCGAGTCCCTCCTGACGTGCTAATTACCAATTAGAATTTTAATTATGAAACAAAAAATAATCAACTTTGTGAACGACGTAGTCAAGGAAATGAAAAAAGTTACTTGGCCTACTAAAGATGAGTTAAAAGAATCTACTGCAGTTGTAATTATTGTTTGTTTACTTCTTGCTGCTTTTACTTATGTTATTGATATGGCTATTTCTCAAATAATGAGAGGAATCTTTTAATTGGAAAACCAAGACGCTAAATGGTACGTTGTCAGAACTTTTTCCGGACACGAAAACAAAGTTAAAACTTTGATCGAATCCGAGTTAAGTGACAACGAAGAATTACGTGCGCGAATCTATGAGATTTTGGTTCCAACTGAGAAGGTCTTTGAAGTAAGAGATGGTAAAAAGCGGACTAAAAACAAAAACTTTTTCCCCGGTTACATTTTAGTATGTGCTGATCTTGACAATAAGGTAAAAGACTTTATTGTAAATACTCCGTCGGTTATGGGTTTTCTCGGTACTAAAAATAAGCCGAACCCGCTTCAGCCGGAAGAAGTTAAAAGAATTGTGGGCAGAATATCTCAGAGTAACGAAACTGAGAGAACCGAAACAATTTTCCGTACCGGTGATTTTGTGAAAATTATAGACGGACCATTTAACAATTTTTCCGGATATATTCAGGAAGTAAACGAAGAAAGAATGAAGATTAAAGTTATGGTATCAATATTTGGAAGAAAGACACCTGTAGAAATTGATTTTACTCAAGCAGAGTTAGAAAAATAACGAAACTAATATTTTAGGTTGAATTATGGCAAAGAAGATTGCTGGTTATATTAAATTACAAATTCCTGCTGGTCAAGCTAACCCTTCACCTCCGGTAGGGCCTGCCTTAGGTCAAAAAGGCGTTAACATTATGGAGTTTTGCAAGCAGTTTAATGCTAAAACTTCTGAAAAAGCCGGGTTAATTATTCCGGTTGTGATTACAGTTTTTGCAGATAAGTCGTTTACTTTTATTACTAAAACGCCTCCTGCTGCAGTATTACTGAAAAAAGCAGCTAAACTGGATAAAGGTTCCTCTGAACCTAACAAAGTTAAAGTTGCCAAAGTAAAGAAAAGTCAAGTTAAGGAAATAGCAGAATTGAAAATGCCGGATCTTAATGCAAACGACATTGATCATGCTATGAGTATGGTTGCCGGTACTGCTAGAAGTATGGGAATTACTGTAGAAGACTAAACTATTATTAACATTAAATTTAATCTGTTGGTAGAAAAATGAAAGCATCCAAAAGAATTAATGAAATAAAAAAGAATATTGATTTGCACAAAGAATATAGTATTGAAGAAGCTGTGGGATTGTTGAAAAACAGTTCCAAAGTTAAATTCGATGAAACTATCGATTGCGCAATTAGATTAGGAGTTGATCCGAGACATGCCGATCAAATGATTAGGGGAACTGTTACGTTGACTCACGGAACCGGCAAAGAGGTTAGAGTTCTTGTAATCTCTAAATCAGAAAATCCTCAAGTTGCTTTGGATGCCGGAGCCGACCATGCAGGTTACGAAGATTATCTCGAAAAAATTAAAGAAGGCTGGACCGATGTCGATGTAATTATCGCTACACCGGATACCATGGCAGACCTTGGTAAACTTGGTCGTGTACTTGGTCCAAAAGGACTTATGCCTAATCCAAAAAGCGGTACGGTAACAAAGGATATTGAATCAGCCGTTAAAGAAGTTAAAGCAGGTAAAATTGAATTCCGTGTTGAAAAGAACGGTATCGTTCACACCCCACTTGGCAAACTTTCTTTCCCGCAGGAACAACTAGTTGAAAATGCAAGAGCATTTTTGAAAACTATTGTGAAGATGAGACCCGCATCTGCAAAAGGGCAGTATGTTAGGAGTCTTTATCTTTCCAGCACTATGGGACCGGGAGTTAAAATTTCCCGCGAAGAAACTGCTGTTTACATAAAATAAGTTTACGCACTCATAATAATATAAATGCTTCTATCCATTTGTAATGATTAATTGAAGTTGGGAGAAAAATGAATAAGACTGAAAAAGAAGAAATTATCTCTCAAATTGAAGAACTTTTAAAAGAGTCATCAGGTGTTTATCTGATCGATTATCACGGTGTTAATGTTGAAGACATTAGCAAGCTTCGACGTAATTTTCGGGATGATGAAGTCACCTATAAGGTCTTCAAAAACACACTATTTAAAAGAGCTTACGATAAAGTAGGCGGATACGAAAAGTTCGATGAGTTAATGGAAGGAATGACCGGAATTGCTTTTACCGGTGAAAATTTCATTGCCCCTGCAAAAATTATCAAAAAATATTTTGATGATAAACAGAAATTCGTATTCAAAGGCGCCTACATCGATAGTGAATTTTATAATGGTGACCATTTAGATGCACTTGCATCTATGCCGACGAAAGAGGAAGTAATGTCCAGTATCGTTGGCAGCATTGCTATGCCTGCTACAAACTTGGTTGGTGTAGTTAGTGCTGTAATGAGAGATTTAGTTAGCATTGTAGACCAAATAAGCCAAAAAGAAGCGGCTTAGTTTAACTATTAAAATTTGAAATACTAAATAGGAGTTAAATAAAAATGGCAGAGAAAATTGCTGAAATAGTTGAGAAAATTAAGGGTCTTACCTTAGTTGAAGCTTCTGAATTAAAGAAAGCTTTAGAAGAAGAATTCGGGGTAACCGCAGCTGCACCAATGATGATGGGTGGAGCAATGCCGGGTGCCGGTGCCGA
>JAENZU010000525.1 GCA_016841125.1 Melioribacter sp.
CAGGAAACTATTTCTGATGAGGAAGCTGACTATGCACGCTCTTACATAATTAAAAGATACCCATCTGAATTTCAGACAAATTCACAAATTGCAGGTAACGTTGCATCACTAATTCTTCATTCGCTGCCGCTGGATTACTACAATACATACCTTGATAAAATAAAGTCTGTTGATAAAGAGTTAATGCTGAATGCAGCAAAGGAACAAGTTCACATCGACAAAATGGCGGTTGTAATTGTTGGTGATAAAAAGGTTGTAAAAGAAGAACTGGAAAAAGAATTTGGCGCCGTTGTAATTGAATTGGACAGCCAGGGTAAAAGGATCAGTTAACCGAAACAGATGGAAAAATAATTTTGAAACCCCGCTTAGTTAATTTTTGAATTTCGTTTTGCAGAGATAAAAAATCCATTGCCGAAATCCGAAAAGTTTTGACTGCATCTTTATTCAGCAAGTTTACTTTAAAATCAAATATCGAAACCAGATTTTGATCTTCTTTTGCTTCAATCAATTCAATTTCAGAAAGCTTTTTAAGAGGAAACTCTCTCTTTGAAAATTCATCGCGGATAAAATTATAAACAGCCGATTTATAAATTTGCGACTCTTCATCAATCAAGCATATCACCGGTTTATTAAAATCACTTAGAATACGTCCAACCGCTTCACTAATTTCTTTCTTAGTTTCCCCAGTTTCGATTAGGTATTTACTGTCTGAAATATTGTCCGAAATTAAAAGTGTGTATTCTTTTTCGTTTTGAGCTAGTAAATTCAATTGTTCTTTACCTTCAACAGACGGGACAATTGATATGGCAAACGGCTGCTGAATTTCGAGTATTCTATTTCTCTGTGATTCATTGAGTTCACCATATGTTGCAAGGATAAAACCAAGATTTGGTTTAACAATCTGAAGTTTCTTACTATGAGCCAGCACGGCTTTTAATTTAATAACATCTTCTGATAAAACTGTTATTTCGGTTTTACCGTTTATCTCGAATTCTTTGGAAACTAATTTTGAATGATTTAAATACAAATGGGAATTTAGATCTTTGATTATAAGAATAATTGGTTTATCGGCAGGTACATCAACTTGATATACAACTTCTAGTGAATCGAACTTTCCGCCGGCTTTACGAATATTGACCCAGTCGGCTTCAATACCATTATCATGAAGTACCCGGTCAAAAAGCTCATTCAACTGAGCTATTGAGGCACTTTTAACTTTTTCTTTCCCATCATCGCTTTTCTTTAAATATTCAATCGAAACACTTGTGAGAAGCAGAATAATTGAAATTATAAAAAGTACGAGTATCAGCTTCGATTTAAAATTTTCCCTTTCCAAATCAGTTATAAATTAGATTAATCAAAAAAATTATTTTCCTATAAATACTGGTTTACGTTTTTCCAGAAATGCTTTTGTACCTTCCTTAAAATCTTCGGACCCGCAGCAAACTGCAAATAGACTGGCTTCTAAATTCAGTCCCTCTTTTTCCGATAATTCCCCACTACTCATGACTGCTTTCAGGGAAAGGTTAACAGCAATCTGTCCTTTTGAATTTATTTTTTCAGCCATTGCAAAAGCCTTCTCCATCAGTACATCCGAGGGATAAACTTTATTTACTAAACCAAGACGCAAGGCTTCTTCCGCATCAACCATATCTGCAGTAAGTATCATTTCGAGAGCTCTGCCTGAATTGATCAATCTGGTTAAACGCTGAGTGCCGCCGTAACCCGGAATTACACCTAGATTAACTTCCGGCTGCCCGAATTTTGCGTTGACAGATGCAAGCCTGATGTGACACGCAAGCGCAAGTTCACAGCCGCCGCCGAGTGCGTAACCATTTACCGCAGCAATGACGGGCTTTCCCAAGTGTTCAATCAAATTAAAAACTTCCTGCCCCTTCTCTGTAAATTCTTTGCCGCTCAATACATTAAGCGAATTTAACTCTGCAATATCTGCACCCGCAACAAAAGCCTTTTCACCTTTGCCCGTAATAACAGCAACGGTAATTTCATCATCATTTTTAATATGTGTGAAAACGTCTTTTAGTTCTTCCATTACTTGATTATTAAGAGCATTCATTTTATCGGGACGGTTAATGCTAACCAGAGCGATATTACCTTTTCGTTCAAATTCAATTACTTGGTAGTTCATTTTATCACCTTAAATTACTGCGTAAATTGGAATTCTAATTTTAAGATCAATTGATATGTACTGATTGTTATGGAAATAATTATAAGAACCAAGTACATCAAGAAGAAACATCGAAAAACCCGCACCTAAATGAAAGCCGGTTTTTGTAACTTCTTCAATAAAATCCTGATGACCGCTATCGATTTTATACTGATGCAATTTTTCGAAATATCCGAACGAAATTCCTCCTTCGGCAATCGGCATCAAAAGCACAACTTCGTCGAAAATTGGTTTGAAATAATATCTTGTTCCTAATTCAATTAAATAAACGTTGCTTGAGAAAGAAGAATAATCTGAATTCTGATAGAAATTTTGCTTGCCGGGATAATGCTGATATCCAAGTTTCCCGTAAAAAAATACGGGTAAAAATTTATTATCGGTGTATGAAAGCGAAACATCTCCTCCAACACCAATATTTTGATTATCCGCAAAATCTCCAATCGGAAATCTGGGACCAACACTTATCCCAAAGAAAAGACCTTTAGCATCTCCAAGTTTGAAACTTTGAGCGAAGAGCGCCGAAGAACTTAAGATCAAAAAGATTAATAGAGTTAGATTTTTTTTCATATTATTCGATAATTTTTGGTTTAACCGGCTCAGTTCCAATTCCATATTTATAAACAAGTTCACCGCCGTGAGCTCCGGTTTCATAAATTAAAAAACATCCTATAAGCGCAAGTAAAATAAAAATGTATTTTATTTTTCGATCAAATTTTTTCTTTACAACAAAAAATGTTCTTAAAATACATAAACTAAAAACTTACCAAAGAGTGAGAGT
>JAENZU010000526.1 GCA_016841125.1 Melioribacter sp.
CAGAACTTCCCGAATCCTTTTAACCCTGCAACTACAATTAATTTTGCATTGCCGACTGACTCAAAAGTTGTTGTTAGTGTATTCAATTCGCTGGGACAGCAAGTAACCCAGTTGACAAATGAAAATTACAGTGCCGGTTATCACGAACTGAACTTCAACGCAAGTGCTCTTTCGAGTGGCGTATATTTCTATTCGATAGAAGCAACCGGAGTTGACGGTGCTAAATTCGTTTCAACCAGAAAAATGATGCTGATGAAATAAATTTAGATTAATTAAATTCAGAACAAAGCCCGGCAATTAAGCCGGGTTTTTTTATGCTATTTCCTTTTCGTCTACATCATCTACGAATAGCACGAACAATGCCGCAAGTATTAATGAAAACCCTCCTAACAATACCGCATAAATTGCTTCATTGTTTAGAAATGTTCTCATAAAGTAACCAAGTATTCCGGCTGCCGTTATTTGAGGGATGACAATAAAAAAATTAAATATACCCATGTAAACACCCATCTTTTCTTCGGGTAAAGATCCTGCAAGTATTGCGTAGGGCATTGCCAAAATTGAAGCCCATGCCAACCCTATTCCCAATTCGGATAGTATCAGCATCGCAGGGTTGGAGATAAAGTAAAATGATATTAGCCCAATTCCACCGGCAATTAAACTGATCATGTGAACTGTTTTTCTTGATGTTCGAATTGCAAGCCACGGAAGAAGAAAAGCAGTTATAGCGGCAAATCCATTATACACAGCAAATAAAATTCCTACCCAATCGGCACCGGTATTATACTCTTTTTGAATTTCCAGTAATCGGTCTTTTATATGATCATCTAGGTTAATCTTCTCATCATTTTCTAAAAATAAATTAATAGCTTTGATACTGATTGCGGTTTTTTCCGCATCTTCACTATGTAGTCCCTGAACTCTATTTATATCCTTTTTCACTGAAAGAAATTCTTCTTCAGAAATTTGAGGTTGAATTTTTGAAAGGCTTACTTCCAAATAATTTGCGGTTGTTAAATCAATATCCATATCGTAAATATGACTGGTGACACCTGCTGTTGTGTATATCCACATTGCAAAAAGTGCAAACCACGAAAAGAATTGAACAAATGCAAGTTGTATCATTGTTTTGGGCATCTTTACAAAGGAGTTGAAAATTTCTTTAACACCAACCAAGAATCCTTTGCTTTCGTGTTTATGTTTTTTAAACTCTTCCAAATTTTTGGGTGGATATTCTTTTGTCTTAATCACAGTCCATGTAACAGCCCCAATAAAAGCTAGTGCTCCAATATAAAATGAGTATGTTACCGAATCGGGAATTTCTCCGGGCGGTGCGGTATTACTGATACCAAGCCAGTTGGTAAAAATATAAGGCAGCGCTGACGCTATTACAGCTCCGGTTCCGATGAAAAAACTTTGAACTGCAAATCCAGTAGTGCGCTGTTCTGAGGGCAATAAATCAGCGACCAACGCCCTGAATGGTTCCATAGAAATATTGATTGATGCATCTAATATCCAGAGCATGCCTGCAGCTACCCATAGAATAGGAGAGTTCGGCATCACAATCAAAGCCAAAGAGGCTAGAATTGCCCCGATTAAAAAATAAGGTCGCCGTCTTCCTAATTTACCCCATGTTCTATCACTCATGTAGCCGATAATCGGCTGAACCAATAAACCCGTTGTTGGTGCGGCTATCCATAGAATTGGGATAGCATCAATACTTGCACCCAGAGTTTCGAATATTCTGCTCACATTTGCATTTTGCAGTGCAAACCCGAATTGGATTCCTAAAAATCCGAAACTCATATTCCATACTTGCCAGAAATTTAATTTTTTTTTCTGCATTTTCTTTCCGAATTTGTAAAATATTTTTAGCAAAATACTAAAACATGAAATAAATTCTTATTATTATTTTTTAATTAAGTTAAGCTAAAAGATATATTCTTTTATTTTTCATATCTTCCAAAATTAATTTCTGAAACTGAGATTCAAATGAGTGGAACTAACCATAATATTTCCAATAGAAAAAAAGAGCATATTGATTTATGCGTCAACGAAGATGTTTCGTTTCAGAAAACCAACGGTTTTGAAAAATATGATTTTGAACACTTTGCGATAACTGAATTAAGTCTTGAAGAGATTGACCTTTCAACAAGTTTCTTTGGGCACAATATTTCTTTTCCATTTATGATTTCTTGCATGACAGGTGGAACTGATGAATCGGAAAGAATTAATGAGCGTCTCTCTGTTTCGGCAAGTAAATTAAATATACCTATCGGCGTCGGAAGTCAGCGGCAGGCGTTGGAAAATACCGAATTTCACAAGTCATATAAAATTATCAGAGAGAATGCGTCAAATGTGCCGGTACTCGGTAATATCGGGGCAGCTCAAATTGCTAACGATCCCGATCCTGTAAAAACTATTTTATATTTGTCCGACTTAGTTGACGCCGATGCAATGGTAATTCATATCAATCCGCTGCAGGAATTAATTCAGCCGGAAGGGGATACAAACTTCGGCGGATTTCTTAAAAAACTGGAGAAGGTTGCAAAGAAGTATAAAAATCCTATTATTGTTAAGGAAGTCGGTTCCGGTATTTCAAGAAGGGCTGCAAAGCAGCTTATTGATGCTGGAGTGAGAGGAATCGACGTAGCAGGCGCAGGAGGAACAAGCTGGTCGGCAGTTGAAATGTTGCGGAAAGAAAGTATTACCGAGGAAGAAAAATATTTTTGGAATTGGGGACTTCCCACATCTTATTGTGTTAGAGAAGTACGCAAATTAAAAAAGAAACATTATTTCACGCTTATAGCTTCCGGCGGTATCAATTCCGGGGTTGAAATTGCTAAGGCTTTGGCGCTGGGTGCAGATATGACAGCTTCCGCAAGGGCGATTCTCAAAGCTGTAATAAAAGATGGTGAAGAAGGAGTCGAAAATCTCATCCTAAGTTTTTTCGAGACC
>JAENZU010000527.1 GCA_016841125.1 Melioribacter sp.
GTTTTGCTTCAACCGGAGGTGCATTTTGAACATATCGCAAATGATGCGGCTGTTTGGGGTCGTACTGCATAATTCGAATATCTTTTCGATCGATTGAATAACACCGGAAATAATCTGTGAATTCAATTGATTCCTGCAGCATCATCACAAGTGTCCCGGTCTGATTGTAAGTTTCGAAAAAGTGATCTTTATTCTCAATTTTGTAAACGTTTTTCCAGCCGCCGCCTGCAAAAGGTTTAAAGTATGCGGGGAACCCGATATATTCAAAAATGTAATCCCAGTCCAAAGGATACTTGAGATTGCGCATCGACATATCATTTGTATCCGGCGGATGCTGGTTCGATGGAAGTAGAACTGTTTTCGGTACAGGTACATTTACTTTGGTAGCAAGTGCGTTATTGAAAAATTTTTCATCGGCACTCCACCAAAATGGATTGTTTATAACAGCCGTACCGGAAATTGCTGCATTTTTTAGCATTCCTCTATAAAATGGAATATCCTGTGAAATCCGGTCAATTATTACGGCGTAATCACTTGCGGCTCCCTGCACAACCTTATCGATACTTACAAATTCTGCTTGAATTCCCTTCTCTTTTTTAGAATTAACTCTTTCAACAAATGCTTGCGGAAAGGTGTTTTCCTGACCAAATAAGATTCCAATTTTCTTCATTTAAGTTCCATGATTAATTTATATTCTCTTAGTTCAAATAATCTATTAAAGATAATAAATCTTAATTAAAAAAATTTGTTCGTTACTAATTAGCATTTTTTCTTCGATTAATACAATATTAACAAAATTTTGGAGAATATTATAATTTTAGTGGATTTTACTTTAAAATTAAAAAACCGCCTACCGGAATAATTTCCAATAAGCGGTTAAAAGGAGGGTTTGTGTTGAAACTATAGTAAAGTCTGATAACTATGAAGGGTTTTCATGTAATTAGCTCTTTCGAAAGCAGCCGGTTCACCAATTGATTTTTGACTCATACTGCCTTTCATCATTTGAATCGATTCGTATTCATTTTCATCCATCCATTGCTCCATACTTCCAAGCATTTCTGAAATTCTAGTGATTCCATTCATCAACAATTCTGAACAAACCATTGCGATATCACCGCCGGCCATCATTACTTTAATTACATCTTCACCGGAATGAACTCCGCTTGTGAGCGCCATGTTTGCTTTAATTTTACTGTATAGAATAGAAATCCAGCGCAGAGGCAGACGCATTTCCCAATTAGTACTCAGCACTAGATTCGGTACAGCTTCAAGTTTTGCTAAATCAAAATCTGGCTGATAAAATCTATTGAACATAACGAGGGCATCTGCGCCCGCATGATCCAATCTTTTTGCCATATTCGCCATCGATGTAAAATAAGGGCTAAGTTTTACAGCAACCGGAATCTTCAAATTTTCCTTTACGGCTTTCAGAGTGTCGATGTACATGTTTTCAATTTCTGAACCCGTTAAATTTGGATTAGTTGCAATGTAATAGACATTTAATTCTAATCCGTCTGCACCTGCCTGCTCCATATTCTTTGCATATTTTACCCATCCGCCGGTACTTACGCCATTTAAGCTAGCAATAATTGGAATATCGCATGCTTTTTTGAGATTCGCGATATGATCCAAATATTCGACCGGACCCAATTTGAAATCATCCGGTTCCGGAAAATAGGAAGTTGCTTCTGCATAGCTTTCGGTTCCGTAAGATAAGTAGTGATCTAGTTCACCTGATTCGTGATTAATCTGCTCTTCAAAAAGTGAATACATTACAACAGCCGCTGCTCCCGCATCTTCCATTGCCTTTACAGTATCAACACTTTCTGATAGAGGAGATGCTGACGGAACAATTGGGTTCTTCAGCTTTAATCCCATGTATGTTGTTGAAAGATCCATTTTAACTCCAAATTTTATTATTATTTTCTCAAATTTTTAGATAAAGATAGACCCCCTGATGGGAGCCTATCTTCTAATTACAATTATACTTCTGTTTCATTCTTAACATCTTCATCTTTTCCATTATCACCTACGGAATAGTCCATATCCGCCATTTGCTCATAAAGTTTCCATCTTTTCTTAATTTCTTCCTGAGCTAAATCCAGCAAAATCTTTGCCTCTTTAGGATGTGATTTTGTAAGCATTTTATATCTAGTTTCGCGATACACGTAATCTTCCAATTTAATTTTTGGAGCTTTGGAATCTAATTTAAGTGGATTCTTTCCTAATTTAACGTTATCAGGGTTATATCTGAACAGTGGCCAGTGACCGCTGTCGACAGCAAGTTTCTGGTTTTCCATTCCTTTAGCCATATTGATACCGTGTGCAATACAGTGACTGTAAGCAATGATCAACGAAGGTCCTTCATACGCCTCTGCTTCTAAAATTGCTCTTAAAGTTTGAGTATCGTTTGCACCCATTGCAATTTTCGCTACATAAACGTTTCCATAGTTAATCGCCATCATAGAAAGATCTTTCTTTGGAGTTGGTTTACCGGCAGCGGCAAATTTAGCAACTGCGCCTAAACCGGTAGCTTTAGACATCTGACCGCCGGTGTTTGAATAAACTTCTGTATCTAACACAAGTATATTTACATTTTTACCTGATGCTATTACATGATCCAAACCGCCGTAGCCAATATCGTAAGCCCAGCCGTCGCCGCCCATTATCCAAACAGATTTTTTAACCAAATAATCGACAACTGTTAGAAGATTCTTTGCTTCGGTGTTGTCTAAGTTTTCTAATTTGGCTTTCAGTTTTTCAACTCTTTGACGCTGTTCGTAAATATCGGCTTCAGATTTTTGTTCGGCAGTTAGAATATCATTTACGAGATCAACACCAACAGTATCTTTAAGATCTGCAAGTAATTCACGTGCAATTTGAGTTTGTTTGTCGATCGATAATCTCATACCAAAACCAAATTCGGCGT
>JAENZU010000528.1 GCA_016841125.1 Melioribacter sp.
ATATCGGAAACAGTTTTAAAATAAGATTCGTTTTAAAGAGCGATTCATATATTCAAGAAGACGGCTGGTATATTGATGATATTGAGCTTGTAACGTATTCAGTTGTCCCGGTTGAGTTGACAGCATTTTCAGCTTCAGCTTCAAATACCGGAATCGTTCTTAACTGGTCAACAGCTACAGAAATAAACAATCACGGATTCGAAGTTCAGAAATCTACCGATAATTCAACATGGAAAATCGCTGGATTTGTAGAAGGTACCGGAACTTCTGCATCACCGCATCAATATTCGTTTTCAGATGACAATCCCGCAAACGGAACAAATTTTTATAGAATTAAACAGATAGATTACAACGGCAGTTTTGAAATATACGGACCGGTTTCTTCTGACTTTATGGGCGCAACCGAATATGCATTAAATCAGAATTATCCGAACCCTTTCAATCCGGCAACACAAATAAATTATTCGATTCCGGAAAAGTCGTTTGTTTCAATTAAGGTTTATGATATTCTCGGCAAAGAAGTTGCAACTCTTGTAAACAAAGAATTAGATGCCGGGTATCACAAAGTTACTTTCGATGCGACAAATTTAGCCAGCGGCATTTATGTTTACACATTAAGCGCAGGCAATTTTATCAATTCAAAAAAGATGATGCTCGTACGATAAACAATTTAAAGAGCCGGTCATATCGATCGGCTCTGTTTCTTTTTTACCCGCTCACGAAAATATTTCGTACCTCCTTTATTAAATTCATTCAATATCCGGCAAATTAGCACTTTATTGCTGGCATCAAGATTGTATTTCTTTTTGTACATTTGTTTAATAAGAATCATCTGGGGGAGATATGAATCTCAAGTATGTATTAGTATTTATTTTATCAGCCTTATTTTTAACTGCTCAGCAGAAGAACGTTCTGATCTTTGATCCGAATTCAGAAAATGCCGATTTTACCGACAGTCTAAATCTTTTTTACAACGGCAATATTGATTATGAAATTCAACTGCCGGCAACACTCGATAATTACAATGCACTGTTTCTGCTGCCGGGATCAGATTTCAACACCGCACATGTTATCAACCAAGCAGAAGGGGATCGAATATTTAATTACTTGGAATCGGGCGGAAAAGTTTATGTATCGTATGTAGAAACTCAACGGCTCGACAGCACTTCTTTATGGAAAAAAATTGGAGTGGAAGATATTGTAGCTCTTGCCAGTGTTACCCGTATTGACTCAATTTTAGGGATTGATACCACCTTTGCAAAAGATGTGATTTTTCGTGAATCCTATTTCAATAGCAGTGTTCCTTATATTATTGGAGAATTTGAACCAATCCTTCATGCTTACTGCACTCCTTTTGATTTCGATGTTGTAAGCACTGCTAAAAACGATTCTTTTGATGTGATGCTCGATTTTTTCGATTACATAAAAAGAAATCAATTTTTGAAAGCAGTATTGAATAATTGGAGTCTATCGGATATTTCCGGTGTTGACGATGAAGAATACCCGGCTGAATTTTCACTTTTTCAAAACTACCCGAACCCATTCAACCCAACCACAAAAATAAAATTTTCAATCTCAACCTCTCCCCAAACCCCTCTCCTTGGTAAGGAGAGGGGCAGGGGTGAGGTCGTTAGTTTAAAGGTATACGATCTTCTCGGAAGCGAAGTTACCACCCTGCTAAACAAACCAATGTCTGCAGGCACACATGAAATAGAATTTGATGCTTCTAAACTGCCGAGCGGAGTTTACTACTACAGATTGACCGCCGGTGAGTTTACGCTCGTGAAGAAAATGATGCTTTTAAAATAACGAGAATAGCGCCCGCCAAAAGGAAGTCGGGCAAGTACAGATTCAATTTATTACTACGGTATATTTTTATTGGGGTCGAAAATTTTCGACCCCTACTTGCTTTGGGCTTCTCTATTTAAGTCCACGTAAGATTAACAAAATATTTCCTGACTTCTGCCAATTAGTATGACATAAATCGATCTAGTTTTTAAATAGCATTGTAAGAATCGGAATTTATTTTGACTACTTAAAGTAATGGATTTATTTATTAAACTATCAAAAAGCTTGGCATCAGTGATTACCCGGATTTCATCAATTTATGGCAAAGATGTTCCGCGAAACGTCTTTTCAGATTTAAATTATTTAACTGAGAACTTGAGATTCCCGCAATTTATAGTACCAAAATATGAACCTAAATTGCGGGAATCTTTAAACACTTTTACGTGAATCTTAAATTTGTTTTTAAATTGCTTAGCTGATTTGCAAGTGCCTGGTAAAAGTTAGAATGACAATTTAAGAATTTTATTTCGGTTTTCTCTTATTTTCAAACTTTTTATTGGTTTGCACTTTTTTTGGCAGAAGTCAGGACAAAATATTTTTTTTCTGGTCGATGCTGGAATATAAATTATCGAAGAAATGAGATGATGCTAAGATATGTCATAAGCGGGGAGTTGAAAAATAAATTCGGTGCCATTTCCTTCTTCACTTTCAACACGAATGCTGCCGTTATTTTTTTCAATAAATTCTTTTACGAGTATCAGTCCTAAGCCGGTACCCTCTTCATTTTTTGTTCCGCTCCGGGTAACATTTTCTTCAATTTTAAATAGTTTATTTAAGATATTCTGACTCATGCCGATGCCCTGGTCAACAATTCTAATTTGTATGATATCGTTAATGCGTTCACCGTAGATAATAATTTTTGAACCGGGATGCGAAAATTTAATTGCATTCGAAAGTAAGTTGCGGAAAACAGTTTCAATCATATTAATATCGACAATAACCGAAAGAGTACCTTTACATTCTGATTCAATGGCAATGTTTTTATTCATCGATGCTGCGTACGAAAGCTGGATAACACCCTTAACTAAGCTGCGGAGATCAATTTTTTCGGTTTCATAAGTAACTCTGCCCGATTG
>JAENZU010000529.1 GCA_016841125.1 Melioribacter sp.
CACTCATATCGGGAAATCTCGGACCAAGGGAATCTTCATTTTTCCCGATCAACGGATTATCACCCAGCATGTTTATATGATCAACCATAAGCATCACATCACCCTTGCGGAATAGCGGATTCATTCCGCCGCAAGCGTTGGAGAGAAGCAGAGTTTTAACACCAAGCGAGTTCATCACACGAATGGGATAAGTAATTTGCTGCATTGTGTAACCTTCGTAAAAATGAAAACGCCCTTGCATTGCAACAACATTTTTCCCATTTATTTTTCCGAATATGAGTCTGCCTTGATGCGACTCAACAGTAGAAAGAGGAAAATGAGGAAGTTCGCCATATTCAATTTGATATTCAATTTCAATATCATCAACAAGACCGCCCAAACCGGTTCCGAGCACAATTCCAATCTCATATTTTTCGGCAGTGTATTTATGAATTACTTCCAATGTTTCATCAATCATTTTCAACAATCCGCTCATAAAAGTTTCTCCACTATTTTATCAACATCAATATTACTTTTACTCTTTTCAACTCTCATTTCCGGTTTTACGCTAAACTTTGAGGGCGGTATTTCATCTTCCATTCCCAAAACCTTTGCCTGTGTTTCGATTGTTGCTCTCAATTTGGAAAGGAGCAATTTTCTAGCCTCATCCAATTCTGATATTTTTTTTCGAAGATTTAATTCCTCTTCTTTAGCTTTTTCAATAATCCGGCTCGATTTAATAGAAGCTTCTTCCACAATTATCGCAGTATGTTTGCGGGCTTCTTCTTTAGCCGAATTAGCAGATTCCTGGGCATTTATCAATGCATTCTGTAAGTTTTTTTCTATTCTTTTAAACTCGCTAATTTGCTCTTCAGCCGCATTAAGTTCATTTTTCAACTGCTCATTTTCAGTTTGAACAATGCTGAACCATTCAGACATTCTTTCGAGGAATATTTTAACCTCATCCGGATCGTAACCTCTGAACGATTTGTTAAATTCCTGATTTTTAATAGAAAATTGTGAAAATTTCATAAGGCAATAATTTTAATAGTTTCGTTCTCCAAAAATTGCAGTTCCTATTCTTATCATCGTAGCACCTTCCTCAATAGCTATCTCGAAATCGTTTGTCATTCCCATTGATAGATGTTCCAATTTATAACCGCGTGAATGGAGGTTGTTTTTCAATTTGCAAAGTGATCCGAAACAATCGCGAATAACAGCTTTATCCTCCGTATAAGGAGCCATTGTCATTAACCCAACCGGTTGAACATTTTTCAATTCATTCAAATAATCAACCAAATTGAGAATTTCTTTTTCCTCCGTAAGACCAAATTTTGTCGCCTCATCGGAGGTTTTAATCTCTAAAAGAACTTTTTGAACTTTATTTAATTTTTCAGCTCGCTTCTGAATTTCATCGGCTAGTTTAACAGAATCAACCGAATGAATATATTCTGCTGACTTCGCTACATATTTAACTTTGTTTGTCTGCAGATGACCGATGAAATGCCAAATTACCGGCTTATTAATTTCATCTGCTTTGTCTCTTAATTCTTGAGCTTTATTTTCGCCGAAGTTAATAATTCCGCACTTATTGGCTTCTAAAACTGCTGAGGCGGGATGTAATTTTGATACTCCAATTAAAGTTATTTCTTCTCTTTCCCGACCCGATTTCAAACACTTTTCAGCAATCCTGTCTTCAATTATTTTTATATTTTTTTCGAGCATAATTTTAAATTAAGATGTTGAATGTATAGTTTTTAAGCCGAAAAGTCAACGAAAAAGGGGCTCCTAAAAGCCCCTCGATCTTAAATAGATATTTTAAAAATTCAAAATTAACTACAACCGGTAGTATCTCCGCATGTTGTACATTTTAAGCAGGTACCGTTTCTAACCATTGTCATACTTTGGCATGAAGGACAAATATCGCCGGTGTAACCCTGGTTACGTGCAGCTTCAAATTTATGATGCATTGCCATCATTTCACCTCTAAGCTGACCTGCAGTACTTTTTACTTTATCTCCATTGCGGCTGTCTCCGTTGGAAGGAATTAATTTTATTCTTTTACTTTCTAGTTCGATAGTTCTTTCACTAATTACTTCTTCGCTTTCATAGTCTTCCGCACTCATCGAATGGCTTTTTTCTCTAATTTCTGACTCATCAACGTGTGAAAGATCGTTGCGTCCAAGATAACTCACGGCGAGTTCTCTGAAAATGTAATCTATAACCGAAGTTGCCATTTTGATTCTCTCATTACCCATTACAACACCGCTTGGTTCAAAACGGGTAAATACAAACGCATCAACAAATTCTTCCAATGGAACACCATGCTGCAAACCTAGTGAGATAGCTATAGCAAAACTGTTCAGTAAACTTCTAAATGCGGCGCCTTCTTTGTGCATATCAATAAATATTTCGCCCAACTGACCATTCATATATTCGCCGGTTCTAATATAAACGGTTTGACCATTAATTTTTGCTTTCTGGGTGTATCCTTTTCTTCTGTCCGGCAGTCTTCTTCTTTTGGCTATATAACGATGAATGATCTTTTCGGCAATTTTAACAATATCGTTTTCTTCCTTACTTTCCATCAATTCTTCATATTCCAGCGCGCTTATCGAATTAAGAGGCTGCGATAATTTTGAACCGTCTCGGTAAAGCGCATTTGCCTTCAGTCCTAATTGCCAAGATTTAAGGTATGCTGTCTTTACATCTTCAATAATAGCGTTGGACGGCAGGTTTATGGTTTTTGATATTGCACCTGAAATAAAGGGCTGTGCACTTGCCATCATTTTTATATGGGCATCATATTTTATGAACCGTTTGCCTCTTTTGCCGCATTTGTTCGCACAGTCGAATACCGGGTAATGCTCATTCTTTAAGAAAGGCGCTCCTTCAATAGTCATAGTTCCGCATACGTAATCGTTTGCTGAAGAAATTTCTTC
>JAENZU010000530.1 GCA_016841125.1 Melioribacter sp.
GATTACCTTATGAGATATTTGAAAGAGTATCAATCTGAGGGAGTAGACATGTGGGGGATAACTCCCGTAAATGAACCTCACGGTAATCATGGTCAATGGGAGAGTATGCATTTTACTCCCGAAACTCAAAATGACTTTATAAAAAATTATTTAGGACCGAAACTCTCCAACGGAGAATTCAAAGATGTTAAACTTCTTATTTATGATCAAAACAGAGATGGCTTAGAGCATTGGACAGATGTGATACTCGGTGATAAAGAAACTGCTAAGTACGTTTATGGTACCGCTGTTCACTGGTATGAAAGCACATTCAAAGTTTACGAAGATGTATTTGATAAGGTGCATGCTAAATTTCCTGATCATGCAATTGTACATACCGAAGGATGCATTGATGATTTAGGTAAAGAAGCTCCCGGCGGTATTCTTGATCCTGTAAAATTTAAGGAAGAGAATTGGTTTGACAACGATTCATTTTGGTGGAATGATAATGCAACTGACTGGGGATACTCTGCTACTTGGCAAGGATTAAATTCCGAAGATCATCCTGTTTACACACCGGTGCATAGATATGCACGTAATGTAATTGTGAGTATTGATCATTGGTTAAGAGGATGGATTGACTGGAATGTAGTACTCGATCAAAATGGCGGTCCCAATCATGTTGGGAATTTTTGCGGTGCACCGATTATGATTGATACTGACTCTCAAAAAGTTTACTATACTCCAATCTATTATGTGCTTGCTCAATTCAGCAAAACAATTAGACCCGGCGACAAAGCAGTGCAGACCGAAAAAATATTAGCCGGATTGGATGACGATGCCTTGCACACATGCGCTACTATTAACGATTCAAATCTTCTTACTATCCAGTTATTAAACACAACAAAAGAACCGTTAGAATTCAGTCTTCAAATTAATGATCAATTTGCTTCGGTTAAAATGACTCCGAACTCGATCGAAACAGTCAGAATACAATTATGATGAATAATTATTAATAAATCAGAGAATAAATGAAATACTCTAAAACCATACATATCATTTTTGTTGTAGGAATTTTTGCTGCCGCGAATATTATTTCCGGTCAGGTTAAATCAAATTCAGATTATGAAAATAATTTTTTCTCATTGGACTTTGAACAAGATCAAATAGATTTAACCGAAGTTGAGAAATACTTTTTCACAACCTTTCCTCATAATGATCCGACATTGGGGGATGTGGTTTATGACAGAGTGAAATGGAATAACGATGAGATGATAGCACTTCAACAAAATGATGGACTATACGGATATATTAAATACCGAAATGATAATTCCAGTTTTGATTCGTTCAGGTTCACATCTAAACCTTACTATAATTTAAACGATGAAGTTCAGAAAATATTATTTGTATTCAAAGGAAAATTACCTTCCGCAAAAGGCTTATGGCCGGCTTGGTGGCTCAATGGAAGCAGGCAAGAGGAATGGCTCTATTCACTTGATCAAGCAAAAGTTGATGATGAAATTCTTGATCAATATTCAGGTGTTGGTGAATTCTATAATACACCCAGTCCGGTTAATTGTACTGATTGGCCGGCTGCCGGCGAAGTTGATATAATCGAAACCATTAACGGCGATAATATCATTCATAATACAATTCATACTTGTCCGCAAATGTGCGATTCCGAATGGAATGGAGATGGGGCAATTATTAATTGCGCAAATGCTAATTCCATCGATCCGAACGCAGGGTGCAGCGGAGTGCCTTATAAAATTAATTCTCCCGAAGGAACATTTGCCTGCTTATGGGAAGGTAGTTCGATAAGCTTTTATTATTGGGAGCCCGGTTCGGATGTTCGATCGGAAGGGGGACCATTAAGTAAAGAACCCAATCCTAAAATGTGGAATGAAACTAATCTTAAAAATCATGTTCGGTTTTTGGAAAATGATGTTGAATGCAACGAAGAAATTCATAATGATTGGCAATGCGAAAGTTGCAGCGGAAAAGATAAATGCAAATTTGTTAATCTAAAAATGATCTTTAACATAACTCTGTGCGGTAAGTGGGCAGGTAGAAATTTCGATCAAACAGAAAATTCAAATGACAATTGTAAAGATTATATAGTTGGTGATGGTTTAGCTTCGATTGATAATCAATTTATGAAAATTGAATATGTATCAGTAAGTAAAGTTGATTGATTAAATAAAAGAGACATCTGGAATTATGACTGAATTAGGTGAAAAGATAAATAAATGGAAGAAAATTAAATTAACAACATTTTTAGTTTTTGTCATTTGTATAGTTTTAATATCGAATGCCAATTGTCAATCCCGAGAAGAAACTATTTCTACGAAAAATAAAAATGAAAAAGAGCTAAGGTTAATGAAAACGATAAAACAAAATATAGAACAAGATAAACTTCTTGAAAAAGAAAATCCTTTTATTGAAAGAAAGTTCGATCCCTACTTAAATGGTAGATGGATTGGGGATGCTGTTTCTTACGGCTGCTATCGCGAAGGTCAAGCTCCAGGTGAAAAGGGACCAAGTGAGGCAGAAGTTTTGGAAGACCTTAAAATTCTTTCAAAGTACTGGAATCTAATTAGAATTTACGGTGCTGACGAGGATAGTGAGAGAATATTAAAAGTAATCAAAGAAAATAAATTGCCTTTCAAAGTGATGCTTGGTATTTGGCTGGAAAATGAAACGAAAAACACTCAACGCAAACAAGAAAATATTGAACAAGTGCTGAAAGGTATTGAATTGGGTAACGCATATCCTGAACTATTGGCTGCAATAAATGTTGGCAATGAGAGTCAAGTATATTGGTCTGCTCACAAAATGGAAATGAAAAACCTAATTAAATATCTAAGGTATGTTAGAAACCACACTTCTGTACCTGTAACATGTGCAGATGACTATAACTTTTGGAATAAGCCCGA
>JAENZU010000531.1 GCA_016841125.1 Melioribacter sp.
ATTTCACGGTACCGTTTTTGCCCATCAACTGCTCCAAAAATACAAAATGTGCCGTTGAGTGAGATTTAAGAAAATTTAAAGTGCCGCAGAAATCTTTTGAGTCCGGAACTACCTGAGCATCTTTATTAGCAAAACCATATTGGAATAAATAATTACCCAGATCATTTTTACCGCCTAGTACGTATAATATCCATTCTCCCGTCTCCGGAATTTCACTGGTAAACGAAGCTAATCCCGTAGGATTTTTTTTACTTTGGAAGTAAACCTTATCTTCCGGTGTAACCAGCACTATAATAGGATTGAAATCTTCCGAGTAAACAATGAAAGTAGCTAATTCACCTTCCGTCATAGGTAATTTATATCCGTCGTATCTGCCGAATTCGGGTTTCAGCAAATCATCAGAACTTAACTCACCTTCAATATTATAATATTCAACATTATAGTTCTGAGAAAAAATTGTTAAAATCGAAAACAAAAAAACTACTGTAAATAATAAGTGCTTGTTCATAATTAAAAATCCTTGTGAAACATTTATGCTTGTTCGGGTTTTGTATCTTCTTTTATCATAAACCAAAGCGCGGCTGACATTCCCAATGTTACGGCAGCAATGATAAATATTAAACTTTTATCGTCGGCTTTACTTACAGCCTGCCCAACACCGAAACTGGCTACCAACTGAGGCAGCACAACCGATAAATTAAATAACCCCATGTATAAACCCATTTTTGCCTTATCAACTTTTTGCGACATAATAGCAAACGGCAGACTAATTGTTGCCGCCCATCCGACACCAACTATCACCATAAAAATATAAATTGGATGGTAAGGCAGCGCACCTACTAATGGAAGTTCAATTAAAACTACTTTGTATGTTGGTGCCAGAAAAAGAGTAAAAATAAAACCCACAGATGCAATTAGTATTGATATAGCATGGGTTTTTACTTTGCCTATTTTTCTAGATAGGGGTTCTAAGACCAAAACAGGCAACATTGCACCCACTAAGTTTAATAACAAAAAACTAATTGTGACAACTTTACCCATTTCTGTTTTTAATGATTCTGAAATTACTTGGCCAGTAAAAATACCATAAATCTTGTACTGTACATAAGCGAACATATAAACAAACATAGTTTGAATACCAAGCCATGTAAATGAATGTGCGGCTAGTACTTTTTTAAATCCGATTAACCCTGCTTCCCTTTTGGATTTTCCTTCCGGATTTTTGAGGACAACATTTATTATAAAATATAGAGTGATTGCTAAACACAATATTTCCACGTAATAATTATCCATTTCAAATTTCAACAGCCTTGCAGTCAGAGCATAAATTGAATAGATTAAAAATCCCCAAAGGGGTTTTATGCTGTTTAGAATTTCTAAAAATGAAGTATCGGAAACTCCTGCGCCTTCATCATCTTCAGATTTTATTTCCTTTGGTTCTTCAATAAAAAATGGCGGAAGTATTGAAAGCAGCACAACTAAAAATACACCGAAATAAATTAGGACGTAATTATTCCAGACCGCTCCGATTACATAAGCGAGAACCCCGAAAGTACCGGAAATTGTCTGCATCCAGGAATACCCTTTTGTTCGTTCAACTCCTTCGGGAGTTACGTCGGCTATTACTGACCGGGTTGGATTGAAACTTATATTTATAGCTAAATCGAGAGTAAGGGCTACTGCAATTGCTACGCCGAGTATACCTTCAAAACCCATTGCAGTTGAAATTACATCGATGTTCGGAAGTGCCAGCAGCATCATAGCTGCTAAAAAGCCACCGATGAAAATGAATGGACGGCGTCTTCCGTTTAAGAACCAAACTTTATCACTGATTATACCAATGATTACCTGACCGAGAATTCCGGCTATTGGACCGGCAGCCCAAACAAGTCCAACATCGTGAATTTCTAAACCGTACTTTGAACTTAGTATCCAGCTTAAAGCAGAGATCTGAATCGACAAGGCAAATCCCATAGCCGTGGCTGGCAGGCTCAATAGAGCATAAAAAGTATTGGTTAATTTCTTTTGCATTTGGAGCATATCGGTACCCAATTAATTTACTTTATACATGTATACTTTTTTAGGTTCAAATTTGAAAATTTCATTATCTGAATAAGGAATAGTATTGCCGGTTATAAGATCAATAAATTCTGTTTTGCCTTCTAATTTGTACCTTAAATTTTTAAGCTTTGATTCTGCAAGAGTATCTGTTTCATTAACAACAAAAGTAATCAATTCATTTTTACTCTCTTTAAAATAAATGTAGAGTCCGTCCTTTGGAGGTAACTGAACGAATTGCCCCTCAGTAATAGCCGGTTCACTTCTTCTTAATTTGAGCAGTGTTTTAAGGTAATTGAAAATTTCGTCTTGCTCATCCGTTCTGCCGCTTGAAGTAAATGCATTCAACGAATCGTGCGAAAATCCGCCGGGGAAAGGAAATCTAATCTTTCCATGATGCCCCCCTTGATTAATTCCTATTTCCGTACCGTAAAAAATTGTAGGAATTCCGCGTGTGGTTAACAAGATTGTAAGAGCAATTTTAAATTTTGCAGCGTCACCTTTAGCGAGAAACATTGCCCTATCAATATCGTGGTTATCTAAGAATACTACTAAGTTGTCAGGGTCTCGGTACGCAAAATCCATTGCGTAAGTTTTGTAAACTTCCCACAATCCTGCACTACCGCTTAAGTATTTGGAAAAAGCATCACGAATTCCAAAGTCGGTTATTGCGGGTAAATTGGAATCGAATTCACGTGGGAAATATGTATTGCCTTGATATTTAGACAGAAAAAGAGTTTCACCCGTCCATACTTCTCCAACAATATTGAAGTCCGGGTATTCATCCAAAATTTCTTTAGCCCAGCGAGCCATAAAGCGCTGATCGGAATAGGGATAAGTAACTTCCCT
>JAENZU010000532.1 GCA_016841125.1 Melioribacter sp.
TTCTAAGTTTTACAAGTCTGATTTTTAAAATCAATTCACAATCATAAAAAAGATAATAAACTATTTTATTTATCGGTTAAATATTATAACTTTTGCTTTTATTTATTCACTAAAAAGACAGAAATATGCTTACAACAAACACCCCGACCGGAGAAGACAAATTAACTTGGCGGTTTCCAAAAGAATTTTGGCTTGCTAATTTAATGGAGCTGTGCGAGCGTGCGGCTTATTATGGATTTTTTATAGTTCTGACATTGTATTTGACAGACATTGTTGGATTTACCGATACCGAAACAGGTGCTGTTGCGGGTATCTTCTTTGCGATGCTCTACTTTCTTCCCCCTTTTGTCGGCGCCATCGGCGATAAGATCGGATTCAAAAACGGTCTAATAATCGCATTCACATTCCTTACAATTGGCTACTTCTTTCTCGGCGTTTTTCAGACGAAAGGATTGGTGATTTTATTTTTAACAATAGTACTGATCGGCGGCGCTTTCATAAAACCGATGATTACCGGTACTGTTGCTAAAACCACAACCGAGTTAAACCGCGCCCGCGGATTTTCACTTTTCTATTGGGTTGTGAATATCGGTGCTTTCAGTGGAAAGACTTTTGTACCTTATATTAGGCAAGGTATCGGACTCGAATATGTCAATTTTTTCTCCGCAGCAATGTCATTTGTAGCGCTGATCTTTGCAATTATTCTCTTCAAACCATTGGATGGTAAAGTAAGAAATCAAAAAACGGTAAAAGAAGTTTGGACCGCACTGGTTAATATTTTTACAACTCCGCGATTGATAATACTTACATTTATTGTTACCGGTTTCTGGATTATTCAGCATCAGCTATATGCTACTATGCCTAAATATGTAATTCGTCTTCTGGGTGAAGATGCAAAACCTGAATGGCTTGCAAATGTAAATCCCGCGGTGGTTGTAATTTTTGTAGTTTTAATCACTCAGTTATTTAAAAATAAAAAAGCAGTTACGGCAATGCTTATAGGTATGATGCTGATGCCATTTTCCGCTCTTGCGATGGCGATGAGTCAGGAACTTAAGGAAATAACGGGACCAACAGTTGATATCCTTGGAATTTTGGCTATGCATCCTCTCACTGTTATGATGATAATCGGTATTGCGATACAAGGTTTGGCAGAGTGTTTTATTTCACCCAGATTTTTAGAATATTTTTCAGTGCAGGCGCCAAAAGGTGAAGAGGGCTTATATCTTGGATTCAGCCACCTCCACTCATTTTTCTCGGCATTGCTCGGGTTTATTTCATCGGGATTTTTACTCGATGCATACTGTCCCGATCCGAATACACTGCCCGCGGGCTTATCAGCCGCAGAAATTGCAGCCCGTTACGCCGATGCTCACGTTATCTGGTATTATTTTATGGCTGTCGGTTTTGTTTCTGCAATAGCTTTGGTGATTTTTAGATATGTAACAAACAGGATTGATGCGAAGAAAGAAGCAGCTTGATAGATTTTAGATTAATTCCCGTAAGGCTTAGGGGACGAAAATATTCGTCCCCTACAATTTTATAATTGTAATTTAATTTTACTTTCCTGCTTCGCGTCTTTACGTTTGAGTGTTTTTCCGTTTCACTTTTTCGTCTAAACGTTTCCACATAATCACTTCAACATCATCATCTTCCTTACTTCGTTGAATTTACCGGTAGAAATTTGAAAGAAGTATTTTCCCGATGTTCAGAGGTTCCTATTTTATTGAGTATAGGAATTTATCTTTATATCCCGAAACAAAGAGATGATTTTCAGATACCGGTATTATTTTATTACCCGGTTTTAATTGATTCCCTAAGTCGAGTTCCCATCTTAAATTCCCATTTCTATCATAAGAAATGGCTAAACTGCTATTTGGTGAATTAGCAAGTATAAATATATCTCCTTTCAAATCAACACTAATCTGGGCATTTGCCACTAAACCGCCAGAAAAAATTTCATTAACCCAATTTAAAGTACCATCATGCTTAAGTGAATAGAGCTTATTTGAAGCGAAAATAATATTACCCATCTTATCAAGGCAGATGTCTATTTCAGGATTTTGATCATCTACCGAATAATTCCAAATTATTTCACCACTTGCAGATAATTTGCTAGCAGTAATTTTATTGTTCTGATTTAATGAGGCACAAATTATATTTCCGTTGCTTTCAACAATTATTGGAGAATTGGGGACTCTATTTCCAAAACTCCAGCTAATAGATTTATTTGTAAGATCAAATGCATAAACTGCTTTTGATTTACCCGGGATATAAAGAAATTTACCATCAGGAGAAAAAGATATTCCGTTAAGAGATCCGCTAACAAAATCATTCATTTGAAACTGGAATATTTCTAATCCATTACTATCAATACCCATAAGTTTTATACTGCCATTACTTAAGCATGTAAAATAGATATTACCTTCTTTATCAATATTAATTCCGCTTAACCCTATATCAACATTATCTATTGACCACAATGGATTTCCATTTAAATCAGTTGCATACAGTTTTAATTGATTAGGAGATGAGAAATATATTTTACCGTCACTAGTTATTATTGGGGTACTGCATTCACTATTATTCACCCCATATTTGAATTGTTTAACTAATTTTCCGGCTGCAGTAAGGCTTATTAAAAAGACAGAATTATTATCACTCTTTGTTCCTCCAATAAAATAAATCGTAGAATCAATTATACTTAGATCAGAACAAATATAAATAGAGTCCTTTAACGTCCAATCAATCATTCCGGACGTATATGAATAAACTTTTGCTCTGGAAGTGTTCTGCGGATCAGCCCGATACATCGGCCATGGCGAATCAGCCAGCGAGGTCCAGGGAATATCATCCTGGTAACCCGGCGGTTTTTCCGGCGGCGATACCGGTTCGTTTGTGTTG
>JAENZU010000533.1 GCA_016841125.1 Melioribacter sp.
AAGCCGGTGTTACTGCGTCCCCGGCTGACGCTGTGGATATTGTTAGAGAAAAAGTTGATTTTGTTTTATCTAAGAATGGGGGAGATGCAGTCTTCAGAGAGTTTGCTGATTTAATTATTAGCTGTAAAAGTTAATTCAGGGTATTGAATTGTTTATTTAATCATTTGCGTGCTAGATTTTCGAAATAAAAAAAGCGAACCTTACGGCTCGCTTCAAAGGACTAAATAACCAAATCAAGTTTCAACTGCAAAATTTAATCTGTTCTTATTACAAATTTATCGGTAATCTCTTTGTCGTAATGGTCTTTATAAATTTCAAGGTATTTTTTGTGAATTTCCTCAGGAAGTTTCTCCCCGCTAACCTCCATCTTTTCAGCACTTAGAACAAGATCGAAATGCTCATCTTTACTTTTTATATAGCCATCATCAACAAGTTCTTCTTTTACATTATCCAAAAATTCAGATAATTTTTCTAATTCGGCATCGAGTCCGCTAAGATCAATTTTGAGTGATTTCAATTTTTCTGCCAGTTCATCAAGACCTTCATCTAGTCCGCTTAGATCTATCTCAATTTTATTCGGAATTGATTCAAAATCAAAATCAAAATTTAAATGGTCTAATTCTCCCAATTTCTCGTGGAGTTTCTCCATTTCGTGATGAAATTCTTCTGAATCCCATTGAAAATGAAAATCTTTATCATCCCATTTTAAATTGAATTCCAAATCTTTCAACTTACTAAGTTCTTCTCCGAGCTTATCCATTTCTTCACGGAATTTTTCGGAATCAAAATCTATCTTACCCATCCCGTCAAAATCAAAATTGAATTTTGTTTTAAACCGGTGTTTTTGATGACTAATTCCATCAAGTTCATCGTACAATTCTTCCAATTGACCATAAACCTGATCTTCATAATCTGCAATTTCCTCTTCCGGTACTTCTTGCCCATCTCTTAATAACTTAACAATTTTGCCATCCTCCAGAGTAACTTCCCACTGGATACCATCCTGATAAAATGAAAATTCTTTTGGTCCGTCGCCGTTAATACCAAAAATATCAAAAGGAATTACCGAAGCAAATTCCACATTGTTTTTAATTTGATAGGCATTATTGGGTTGAGGATTTTTTGCTGCAATCGCAATTAGCATTAGTAATGCGGCTGTTACTAAGATCAAAGAATTTCTTTTAATAAATTGTTTTGCATTCTCGTTCATTTTGGTTACCTGCTGATTTTTCAAATTCACCATTTAAGACGACACTGATTTCAAAAAGTTTTGAAGTATTCGTTTTCTTTAACATTTTTTAACACTTCATCAATTATAAACATTACGATAAATTTGAATTTTTCTAAAAAGGAATTAAATGAATCAAAATTATTCTGCATCTTCAGAGAATTCAGATTGAAGGGGGGAATTAATTCTTACAGCTGGTTTAGTTTTGTACGCGGTTTAATATATTTTCACAGGAGGCAGATTGGAAAGGTTAAAAATAAAAGATAGACTCACGGTGCAGGATTCGTAAGTCTATCTTTTCAATTAACTATTAATAATTTTCATATTCATATTTGATTAGTTTTTCCGGTTCATGCAGACGGTTGTACTGTATCTTCTCTAAAATATTTCCCTTTGGTCCGTATGAATACTCGTAAGTGTAATAAACATCTTCATCTTTGTCATCGAGTGTCTCTTCGGACAACTGTCCTTTGGAATTATATTTAAAATATTTTTCGTAAACGATTTCCCCGCCGGAAATCCTTTTGACTTCTTCTGCTAAATTTCCTTTCTCATATTTGTAATCATAAGATTCAATAAGAGAACCGTCACCTTCGTACATTTGGTTAGCTGTTAAATGCCCCTTCTCATCATAAGTGTATTTTTGTTTTTCGATGATTGTCCCGTCGGATTCGTACCTGATCTGCTCTAAAAGTTTATCGCCTTCATATTTAGCAGTCATTTTCCACTCGATCAATCCTTCATCATCATATTGAATTTCTTCAACAAGATTCCCCGCATCATCATACGTGAAAGCATGCTTTTGTTCGGGCAAGCCTTCGTCATTATATAAAACACTTTTTGCGGGTCGACCGTTGCTGCTATATTCAAAAGTTCTTTTTGATGTGATCGCGCCGTCAGAATCGTAAATGATCTCAGCGGAAAGTTTGCCTTCTTCATACTCATAAATTTTCTTTTCTACTATTGCTCCGTCGGCTTCGTAGTGAATAAAATCTGTTTTGTTGTTGTTTTCATCGTAAGAATATTTGTAGCGGTATTCAATCGCTCCATCGGATTCATATTTAGTTTCGCCAGTAATATTATTGTTGGCGTCATATTCGTAAGCCATTTTAAATTCAACGGCTCCGTCTTCGTCATATTTTGTGAAGGCTGTTAGATTTCCGAATCCGTCGAATTCGGTGCTTATTATTTTAATTCCATTCGCAGTAGGTTCTCCGAACTTGTACGCATAGCTAGTTTCAGTTAAAGATTGAATTTGTGCCGCACGTATCTTTTCTCTGTTTTTATTGATGTCTTCGTTTATTGCTTGTGCTGAAAGCGTGAAAGAAAAAATGAAAAAAGTGATTATTAAAGTTGTCAACTTTGAGGTTAATTTTATAAGCCTCATTGGATTCCTCCTAGATTTATCTATTTATTTCAATACTTAATATAGCAATTTTAGTAAATTTTGCTGAATTAACAAATGAAATGTAAGGTTAATCAGCAAACCAAATATGATTTTAGTTTTGATTATGAATTAAGATTCTAAAAAGAATAAGCCAATAATAACCTTCGAGTGAACCAAATTGGTGCAATTTAATTTTTCACCGTCCAAATACTCGTAATTATTTTTTAAAACATTGGGTAAAATTAAAACAAGATATTCTAGTCTAGTAAAGCAAAAGTT
>JAENZU010000002.1 GCA_016841125.1 Melioribacter sp.
CCTGAACCACCCGGCGAAGATGTTGATAACATAGAAAAAAGAACAAGAGTAACTGAAGGCGCAAGATGGCTGGCAAGATTTTTACGCTCTAACGATATTAAAGCCAAACCTTGGTTTAGCCAACCCGGCTATCGAAAAGGCATTGATAAAAAAAGCAAGCAGCTCCTTGAAAAAGCTTGGGAGAAGATCAAGTACCAAACCCAATTGGATTTTATTGGCAACAAAATTAACTTGCTTACAACTACCAAGGGTTTTGGTATGGGTATCGATAAGCCCAATATTAGATATATAATTCACTACGGTTTCCCCGGCTCAATGGAAGCATATTTCCAGCAGATTGGAAGAGCCGGTCGAGACCGCCGGCATTCTCACTGTATCCTTCTTTGGGACGCTCCTACTAAAAGATGCGAAACAGAATTAAAAGAGAAGTTAGACAATGGCAAACTGCCCATACCTGAGTGCTTTAAGACAAATCTAACTACCTTGAAGCTAAAATTTGATGCGTGTCCCTATGATAGACCTCATAAATGTGATTATGCCAAACAAATCTTTTTTATTGAAAACGGTTATCCATCAATTCCTGAAATCAGAGCTGCCATCGATTACCTTATAAAAACAGCAAACGTCAACGAAACCAAGCCTTGGGTTTATCTCAAAACCGATTATCTCAAAGGTAGCATTTCTAAATCTTTGGGCTACAATGAATTTGAATCTAGAGGTATTAATGAACAACTCATTATAGAAAAACTATATACACTAAATATTATCGAAGATTATTCATCTACTTATCTAGAGGTAACTGTTGGCAGAAATAAAACATGGCAAGAAATTCTTCGCTCCACAAATAATGAGATAATCAAGGAGCACATCAAATATTTTGTTAAGGTTTTTGGTAAAGACTTCTTAACAACCGCACCTCCCAATGAGAACAAACAATTCGATATTAGCAAGTATATCATTAAGCTTCGAAAAGAACACAAAACCGAAATTCTAATTGACGAAGTTGTGCAATTCTTCAACTTGGTTGACGAACGCGATGATGTTTCTATTAGATTCAATTATATGAATGACTTCGGCTACGAAATTAAAATGGCTTCGGTAACCAAAATACAAAAAGCTCTAAAAGCCAATGAATTGAGAAAAATAACAGATTGGAAAACTTCACAATATGGTATGCTTAAAAACCTGCTTGATTATTGTGAACTAATGCCGCTGGACGAAGATAAGAATGGACTTTGTCGAAGAGCAAATATTCTAACAGTATTTGGTACCGAATCAGCCGATATGTCCGGTGATATTAAATGTGATTATTGTGATAACTGCGGATTCACTAATGAATGGGATATTCAAGCTAACAATATAATTGCTGATGCCGGCGAACAAAATTTTGTTAAACAGCTTCGCTCACTGTTCTCAAGAGTATCAAAGAATATTGATTCTCTTCCTAAGGAGATGAATACTATCAGCAATCTAATTACCACTTTGATTGATAATGAATACGATACAACTGTAGAGACCGTATCCAATGCATGGAACGAACAAATCGGCGAATCTGATAATCCTGCTTCTAATTTGTTTCTTGCTGTAACCGCCCACATGAATGGCAATAGCAATTCGTTCTTTTCAAGGATGGAGCTTCTTGTTACTAAATTCCGGGAAGAAACTAAGTTCATTTCACGTCTCTTCTACATCCTTCACAAAAAACTTTCCATTGATATAAATGATTTGTATCTAAATTATTACTTTGCTCAAAACGATAAATCTTCCAAATTGGCATTGGATGTTTTCGATTCCTCTTTGCATAAAGTGTTTGGACCAATTGAAGAAGAAATATTTGAAAATTACTCCATAAGAAAAGTCGCAAATTTAAATAAAACAATCACAAAGTTTAGGAAGCTTGAATTCGATGAATGAGAACCTTTCAAAAACTATTGAAGCAATAGAAAAAACCCTTTCAGAAAGCAACACCCTATTTGATACTATCAAAGAAGAATTTGCTAAAGTTAAATCTGCTCAAGAAGAGACTAACAAAAAACTTGATAAGCTCAATGAATCTATAAAAAGTACTCTTGCTGAGGCTAATAAGAATTTTTCTAAATCGCTTTCAGATTTCAAAACCAATTCTGAAAAAGCAATCAGCGATAACAAAACTAACCTTGAAAAAAGCGAAAAAGAGCTGCAATCATTAAAGGAGAAGCTTCAAAAAGATGTAGACAAACTTATTGAAGATGTTGAGGCGAAGACTAAGAAGGTAATCGAATACGAAGGAGGAATTTCACGAATAGAGAAAAAGGTAAACGAGTTTCTAAAAGGAATTGAAGACCGCTGGAAAGAAAACGAAAAGACAATAAATGAAATAATGGAAAAACTTAAAGATGATAGTGTTAACAAAACCCTTACCTCAATAAAGAAACTGCTGAAACAGCATGAAGATAAAATTAATCACTTGGATGAACACAGTCACACTCACACATTTGGAGGGAAAAAGATATGAAAATCGCCAGAATGAAACCTTACGATAACCCTGATTCAAAAACCAAAGCCTTCTTCGATCTGGAAACTGAAGAAGGAATGACATTCAAAGGCTTTAAGTTGGTAGAGGGCTCAAACGGTCTATTTGTAAGTTTCCCGTCTGAAAAAGGTAGAGATGGTAAATGGTACGATAGCGTCTATATGCCAAGAGAAATAAAAGATAAACTTACTGATATTGCTTTAAATGAATACAATTCTCAAACCGGTAACACTTCAAACTCAAATGATGATGAGGACGTTCCATTTTAAAAATTGAATCCTATGAATAATATAGCACCTGGAATACGTATCTCCCTTCGTGGAGAAGATTTTCTAATAACAGAAATTACTGATAATCATGGCAAATCCAAAATTATCAGAGTTGAGGGGATCAGCGAATTGGTTCAAGGCAAAAGCTTTGTCTTTGATACCGCGATAGACAAAGATATTGATGTTATTGATCCGGCAAATGCAAGATTAGTAGCCGATACATCAAACAACTATAGCTTAACAAAACTATTTCTCGAAACTCACGTAAGGAACGCTCCGAGCAACTATAAAAAAATACTTGTTGGTCATAAAGCGGCAATTAATGGTGCCCCTTATCAAATGACTCCCACATTAAAATCGCTTGATCTTCCGCGTCCTCGAATTCTTATTGCAGACGCTGTCGGACTTGGCAAGACCATTGAAGTCGGAATATTTCTTGCAGAACAGATCAAACGAGGCAAAGGAAAACGTATTCTTGTCCTTGCACCTAAAGCCGTACTCACCCAATTTCAGCAAGAGATCTGGCAGCGCTTCTCTATTCCGCTTGTTAGATTGGACTCGCTGGGTATTCAGAGAATAAAAGCTGAGCTGCCCTCAAATAAAAATCCCTTCGACTACTACGACAAAACAATTATCTCGATCGATACACTAAAGAACAATGCCAAATTCAGACATTATCTTGAAAAGACTAAATGGGATATTATTGCGATAGACGAGTGCCATACAGTAGCAAACATCTCAAGTCTAAGAGGCAATCTGGCACAATACCTTGCAACAAAGTGCGAGTCTCTTGTACTTACATCAGCAACACCACATAATGGAAGCAGAGAAAATTTTGCCAACTTAATTACAATGATTGAACCCATTGCAATTCCAAAGGTTGGGGAATATTCGAAAGAGCATGTGGTCCCTTACTATGTTCGACGTTTTAAAAAGGATATTGGAGAATCAGTTCAAGATAACTTCCAAGACCGTGAGGTGAAAAGAGAGAAGTGCCTATTAACTAATGATGAGATTAATTTCTTCGAATTCCAGCAGTCAATAAAAATCAATGCATTAAAGAAAAGAAATGACGGTCGGGAATCGCGCGATTTGCTATTCTCAATAGGGTTATTTAAATCCTTCCTCTCAAGTCCCGAAGCCTGTTTGGAAACTATTAAAAACAGAATCAAAAAAATAGAAGAGAGCAAAGATCCCGATCCTGAATCGATAGATAATCTGATGACAGCTAAAAAACTTGTTGAGAATGTCATCAATAAAGAAGCCGATTCTAAATATCAGCAACTAATTAAATGTTTGAAAAATATAGGATGGCAAGGACGACCCAAAGATCAAAGAATAATAATCTTTGCTGAAAGAATTGCAACTCTTAAGAAATTAGAGAAGAACCTTGTAGCCCATTTTAATCTTGATGAAAAAGCCGTTGTTCGTTTCGATGGCAGCCTCAATGATGTTGATCAAATGAAAGTGATAGACGATTTCGGTAAAGAAGATTCAGACATTAAATTATTCCTTTCCTCGGATGCCGGCTCTCAAGGTGTTAATCTTCACTTCTACTGTAATGTAATGTTCAATTACGATGTTCCTTGGTCCATAATTACTCTTGAGCAGCGTAACGGTAGAATCGATAGATACGGGCAGAAGAAAACCCCATATATCTACTACCTAATTACTCAATCAGATCTTGACCATATTAAAGGTGATCTTCATATAATTGAAAAACTCAGCATTAAAGAGGACGAAATCCATAGAGTTCTTGGTGATGCCGCATCCTTCCTGAAACAATATGATTCTGACAAAGAAGAAGAAACTGTTGAGAAAATGATCATAACCGGAGACTCTTCTCCCTTAGATCAAAACTTGGACGATTTTGACTGGGACAGTATTTTCAACGAAGAGGCTGAAACAACAGAACCTACTATTGACGAAGACCCCATGCTAAAGAGAGCCACATTCTTTAATACCGATTTCGATTATTATAAATCGCTTACTGAATATTTAGCACACGTCAACTCAATAAATAAAGCCAATCTTCAGTTTGAAGAAAATCTTATCGAGATATTAAATGATAAAGAAATTGATTCCTATTTATATGACATGCCCCCTGAATGTAAACCTAAACGTAACGACTTCTATAAACTTTCAACAGACAAAGATTTGGTGCAAAGAGCTATCGATGGTTCACGGAAGAAGAAAGGTGAATGGGCAGAGTTCCAGATGCTTTATGATCTTCACCCCATCATTAAAGTTTTCATGAACAAGCTTGAAGCGAGTGTGGATAAAGACGTTGCACTTGCCGTAAAAACCAACAAAGTTGAAAGCGGTACTAAATGGTATCTTATGCATGGGCAAGTTTCAAACGGACTTGGTCAGTCTGTTCTATCCGAGTTCTTTGCCGTTGGGCTTCGTAAAGATGGTTCTTTCCTTAAAGTAATAGAGTTCGACGAATTCATAAAACAATTCGATTTAGATAAATCATTACTTACAGAAAAAATTACCGAAGAAGATTTGATCGCAATGAAGAAGGATCTTAAAGATGCGATCGATAATGCAGTTCACTTCTATGTTAATCCTAAACAGACTGCTTTGCAGAAAACACTTATCGATACTCAAGACAAATACAAAAGCAAACTCCTCGAGTGGCATCAAAGTTCTACAGAACAGTTAGAGCTGATGTACGAAGATGTTACCTTAACACCCAAAACAAAAAAGAGCAAAGAGGATCAAGAATTCCATATACAAACGATCTTAAATGATAAATCTGAGTATTACCAAAATCTAACAAGTTTAGACAATCATCCTTTTATCAAACTGCTTGCAGTATTCTTCAATTAGGCAAATTATATGATCAAGTTTATTGAAAATATCGGCGATTATTTCTCTAGCAACTACTTTGATGAAGATTTCATTAAAAGTGTATTTAATAAAAGTTCTTTTAGCGAGGACGATAGAAAAGAAATAAATAGACTAGTCAGCCCGCTTAAGGATAAGTACTATAAGTACAAAAACGAACACCTTACATTAAAACGCCCCAAAGACAGAATAAAACTTACCAACAGTTTTCACTCGGATGTTCTTAAATCATTTGGTTATGAGAGCGAAGCCAACGATTATGATAACCTTTATATCCTTAATGACGAAAAAAATGAAGGTATCCCGGTAAGATTAAAATTATATAGGAAAGACACTCCTCATCTCTTTGTTATGGAAATGCAGTCCATGATCGTTGAGGGTGATAATGATCCCCCCGGTATCTTCGATCAACGCTACGACAGTCGACAATGGGAATATGTATTTGCATATAACAAGGAAGAGGTAGAACTTTCACCCAAAGTCGTAAATGAAGCGTTGAAAGAACTCTTTCTTATCGATGAACATTTTCGCCCAACTTATGTTTTACTGCTTGCCGGCTCGGACATTTATCTTACTCATTACGAGAAATATTTGCGCGGAAGCTATCTTCGTTTTAAGCTTGAAGACCTCTTCGACGAAGCCTCTGCAATAAATCGAGATTACTACACTCTCTTTTATCTCCTGCTTTCCAAGGATTCTCTTTCCCCGGAATCCGAGCTAATTCTAATGGATCAATTGGATGAGGATTCCCACAAAAGCGCTTATGCCGTTACCAAAGACTTAAAAGAAGGTGTCATCAAAGCAGTAGAGGATCTCGCCAACGAATCAGTATATTATCTCGATTCAATAAACCAATTAGATTCTCTAGACGAAAACTTCGCAGAGCAAGTAAAAGACGACTGTCTCACAATAGTCTATCGTTTATTATTTTTATTCTATGCAGAAAGCCGGGATGAACTTGAAATTCTTCCCGTTAACGAAAGCGTATATAAAAACGGCTACAGCCTGGAAATGCTGCGCGATCTCGAACTGGTTCCGCTCCAAAGCGAAAGCGCAAAGAATGGTTACTTCTTTGACCAATCGCTTAAATATCTCTTTCGTTTAATCGCTAAAGGCTTTGAACAGAATAGAGAAACCACAAAAAGTTTTACGGTTCGGAATATCGACTCTCCATTATTTGATGATGGAAAGCTCAACAAACTGCAAGATGTTAAGTTCCGCAATTTTGTTTGGCAAGATATTCTTCGCCAGCTTAGTCTCTCTCAAAAAGTACGCGGCAAATCAAGGGGAAGGATATCTTATGCAAATCTCGGTATCAACCAGTTAGGCAGCGTTTACGAGAGCCTGCTTGCATACAAAGGCTTCTTTGCTGGTGAAGACTACATCGAAGTTAAAAAAGCAGATGACCCAACCGGAAAAGATGGCACATACGTTGTCCCTAGAAAAAGACGAGGTGATTTTGAGGAAGAGGAAATTCTCAAAGATCCTGAAAATCCCGAACTGGACAAGATCATTCCTAAAGGGTTTTTCATTTATAGGCTAAGTGGTAGAGACCGGCAAAAATCAGCTTCTTACTACACTCCCGAAGTTTTAACAAGAACTACCGTAAAATATACACTTAAGCCGATACTCGAAAAACTTGAAAAGGGGGAGATTAAAGCAAAAGATCTGCTCGACCTAAAAATACTTGAACCGGCAATGGGTGCGGCAGCATTCCATAACGAGGTTATCAATCAGCTTGCGGAAGCTTACCTAAACCAATTTAAACGAGACCAGACTCCCCGTATTCCTCCCGGTATCTATCAAGATGAGCTGCAGAAGGTCAAAGCATATATAGCAACCCGCAATGTTTACGGTGTTGATATTAACCCGACTGCTGTTGAGCTCGGTAAAATATCTCTTTGGCTCAACGTAATTCACAAACAGATGGAAACACCTTTCTTCGGTTACCGGCTTGGTGTCGGTAATGCGGTTGTTGGTGCTTGGCGAAAGGTCTACTCTAAAGAACAGATAATTTTCAAACCAACAAACGCAAGCGGCACCCGCTACGAAAAGAGAGAATGGTGGAACGAAGCCCCCAAACATTTGCCCATGAGGGGGCACGGCTCCAAACGAAAGAAGAATGAGATCTACCACTTCCTTCTTCCCGACAAAAACATGGTCCCTTCCGCTAATATCAAAATGCTCAAAGATGAGTATACTGCTCAAGCAAAGAAGGTAAGGGAATGGCGCAGTGAATTTATCAAACCAATTAGAGCCGATGAGTTTATCTCACTACTGATAATATCCGATAAGATAGACGGTCTCTATGAAGAACACTATAAACTGCAGACAGAAATAAACAATAAAACCTATACCCGTGTAAAAGTTTGGGGACAGTCCGGGGCTGATCAGACAGAAATATTCAACTATTCTGATAAAGAAGATTTTGCTCACCTGAGAGATAAAACAAACGCCGCTTATTATAAACTAAAAACCATAATGGATTATTGGTGCGCCCTCTGGTTTTGGGATATGAGAGATGCTGATGCCCTGCCGTCAAGAGAGGAGTACATTTCCGATCTGCTTAACATACTTGATATCGATATAGAAAAAGCTCTTCAAGAAAATAGCGAAGAAGCCGATGATATTCTTGGTGTTGAAACTGAGCCCGAACTCGATCTCGATGGCAAGCAGTTGTCGCTGCTTGCTTACAAATCTGATTCTGAGAAAAGCATTGTTGCAGAACTTATTGCGAAGAAAACAGAAGTCACAACTTTCTTTAAAACTAATCGTATAGCATTAATTGAAAATTACTCGAAGCAGTACCGCTTCTTCCATTATGAGCTTGAGTTTATAGAAGTCTTCAAAGAACGTAGCGGTTTTGATGTTATTGTTGGAAATCCGCCTTGGGTTAGCATAGGTTTTGATGAGAATAGTTTGCTGAGTGATAAATTTCCAGAAGTATCTATAAGAAAATTTAATGTAACTGAAGTTAGAAATTTTCTTAATAGAACGCTAAAGCAAGACAAATTCTTATCAAGAAGTGTAAAGAATGAGTTAGTTGAGGTTGAAAATTATAAAAATTATTCGGGTTCTATACAGAATAACCAACTAACATTTAATCAACGAAATAATATTTATAAATCTATTATCGGAGTGTCTTTTTCAATTATTGGGGTTAATGGATTTATTGGAGTACTACATCCTGAAGGAGTTTATGATGATCCTAGGGGGCATTTATTAAGACAAAAACTTTATAAAAGATTAAGGTTTCATTTTCAATTTATCAATTCATTCCTGCTTTTCGCTGAAGTACATGATCAGCTAAGCTTTAGTATAAATATTTACTCTGGAATTGAATCACAAGTGAACTTTGAAACAATAAACAATCTTTTTCACCCTTCAACTATTGATGGGTGTTATGTACATGACGGAAAAGGTATTTGCCCCGGTTTTAAGAAAATATTGGATAATGGAAATACAATCTGGAATACATCTCCACATAAAAATAGAATAGTTAATATTACTGAAAAAGAACTGCGTGTTATATCCAACATTTTTGAAGAAAATGATTACTTGTCTACAAAATTCGTATCTCTACAATCCAATGAAATCATCCAAGTTTTAGCAAAGATTAACGCTTTCACTGGAAGAGTCGATAATCATGAATTTAAAGTTACAGATTGCTGGAATGATGCTACAGCTGTAAGAAATGGAATAATCAAACCAGAAGTAAAATATCCTCAAATTAATAACTATGAATATATTATTAGTGGTCCACATTTCTTCGTTGCAAATCCTCTCCACAAAACCCCAAGGGAGCATAACCAGCTCAATTGTGATTATGATATCATCGATCTAAATGCTATTGATATAGATTACGTATCCCGTACTAGATATATCCCTAATCGCGATATTGATGAATTTATAAAAATTCATAAAGGATTTATAGTTAATGCCGACGAAAATGATAGGCCAATATATGATAATTGGATTGATCATACAAAATGTGTTTTTAGCAAGATGATAAATCTTCAAAGCGAAAGGAGCCTGCAACCTTCAATAGCTTTGCCAAAAGTTTCACATATGGGAAGTGTAATTTCAATAGTATTTAAGGACGAATTGAAAACGATTGAATTTGCCTCTTGCTCAGCATCAATTTTATATGATTTTCTTTTAAAGACTTTGGGTAGGTCAAATCTATATGAAGTCACCTTAAAAAAATTTCCACTCGGAATTAATAACAAATACTTCAGATCTATCATGCCTAGAATTCTTAGACTTAATTGTGTTAATAATTACTACTCAATCTTATGGGAAAAATATTTTCAAAAGTACTTTCGAGATGAGCAATGGTCAATTGAAGACAAGAGATTGGCAGATTATGGTACACTTAATTTTTCGTGGAATTTTAATACTCCACTAAGAAATGCTTTTGAAAGGCGTACAGCACTAGTAGAAATAGATGTTATTGTAGCTCTTGCTTTTAACTTAACTCTTGAGGAACTTATTTTAATATATAACACACAATTCTATGTTTTAAATCAAAATGAAACTTCAACATTTTATGATAGGAAAGGAAATATTGTATTTACAGCCAATAAAGGATTGACGGGAGTTGGTTTAAGCAGAACTAAATGGGAGGAAGTCAAGAATAATAAAGAAGGAGAAATAGTAGAACACACTGTTGAGTACGAGCTCCATAGAGGAACAAAGATCACCTACTATCCTCCTTTCGAAAATTGTGATCGAGTAGGAGATTATAGAATAGCCTGGGCTCACTTCGAAAAAGTATTCGCGGATAAAGAATAATGTTAACGCTGCAGCAAGCTTATGAGGTAAAAGCCTCAATTACGGAATACTTAAAAGCCACCTTCACTTTCAAAGAAAGAGATGTTAATCAAGCATTCATCGAATTTATTGAGGGTATGTTTAAGGGTCCGTATATCTCTCTAAAACTTCCGTTCATAAAAGCCGCCGAAAACGAAGAGATACCTCTGGAGATAAAACCTAACTTTGCCCCCTTTCTCCATCAGCTCCAAGCCTTCAAACGCTTAACAACAGAAAACGGTAACAACCCTAAACCGACAATACTTACAACCGGCACCGGTTCCGGTAAAACAGAAGCATTTCTCTACCCTGTATTAGACTACTGCTACAAAAACAAAGAGACTCCGGGCATTAAAGTTATTATCCTCTACCCGATGAACGCTCTTGCAACAGACCAAGCAAACAGACTCGCCAAAACTATCTTCAATGATGAAAAGCTTAAAGGCAAGATCACAGCCGGCTTATTCATTGGTGAAGGTCTGGATAAAAAGAAAGCCTATCCCAAAGAAATGGGCAAAGAGAACATTATAGAGAATCGTGATGAGATAATTACATCCCCGCCCGCCATAATTCTAACAAACTTCAAAATGTTAGATCTCTCTCTGATGCAGAATAAGTTTCACAATATGTGGACACACAATTACAAAAAACCGGAACTGCTGAAATTCATTGTGCTGGACGAGCTTCACACTTACGAGGGTGCTCAAGGTTCGGATGTTGCCAACCTTATCCGCAGACTGAAACTAAAACTTAATATGCCCAATGATTATCTTTGCCCTGTTGGTACTTCCGCTACTATCGGCAAAGGAGATGAATCAAAAATATTGCTTGCCGACTTTGCCCAAAAAGTTTTTGGCGAAGACTTTGATGAAGATTCGGTAATTGAAGAACACCGTGTATCAACAAAAGATTTCTTCAAAGATTCTGGAGAAAGAAACTTCATCCCCACAGAATACTTGCTTTCAAACAACCGGCTGAGGACCGGCGAAGATTTTATCACTTACATTAAAAAGCAGCTTGCTGTTTGGGGAATTGACCCGGAGATCTCACGTCTCACATTATCTCTAGAATTAAAGAACTACAAGATCATTAAGAATCTAATAGAAGCATGCAGCAAACAGATCAGAAGCACGGAAGAACTTCTTGTTATACTTGGAAGAAACAATTCTGAATTCGCTTCTTTACCTAAGTGGAATAAAAAAGAAAACTTCTCTCCTCGCGAAGAGGTTATAAATTCTATACTCTCTCTTATCTCCTACGCTAAAACCGGCGATGAGCATAGACAATTTCCATTTCTATATCTGCAAGTTCAATTATGGGTTAGGGAGCTCAGCGGTTTCGTAAGAGTAGTAGATAAAAACCCCCAATTCAAATGGCGGGAAAATATCGAAACCAATGCAAGCGAAAAGGCTCTCCCCGTTTATTTCTGCCGTGAGTGCGGAGCTTCCGGCTGGTTCGGTGTAAAGAATGAAAACAAAGACAATTTTAACAACGAGATTAACGATGTATATCACAAGTTCTTCAATCATCATAAGAACCTATATCTCATAAATCTTGACACTCGGGAAAATCAAATCATCGATGAATACGAACCATCAGATATAATTAAAACAAACCTTAATGTGAATACATTAGGTTTAACAAAAGAAGCCAGCGAAAAAACAATTGATGTCATTGCTGTAAGAAAATTAAACGGCAATTATAACCTGCATATCTGCCCGCAGTGTAATTCCAGAAACACCATAAATATTGTTGGTCAAAGAGTATCGACTCTTTCCTCTGTTACTGTCAGCCAGCTCTTAGCTTCGGATTTAGATAGCAGACCCGAAAAACACAGAAAGCTGCTCGCCTTTTCAAATGGGGTTCAAGATGCGGCTCACCTTGCCGGTTTCCTTGAAGCACGCAACTACCGATTCACATTCAGAACGGCTCTGCAGAAGGTGATCAATCAGTTAGGTAAAAGTGTAAGTCTGGATCTACTGCAAAAAGAATTCATCGACTATTGGAGTAATAATGCAGATGAAGCGGGCGAAGATCATTTATTGGCTTACTTCTATAAGTTCTTTCCAACCGATCACCGCTCAGATGTTGACATTGAAAAACGTTATAAGAAAATACCATCCGAATTTTTCACAGAGTTTAATAATCGAGTCAAATGGGAAATCGCTGTTGAGTTTGGCTACAATTCTATAATCGGTCGAACACTTGAAAAGACTGGTGCTTCTGCATCTTTCTTCGATACTGCGTTGCTCGATAAACTCTACTCTGAATTTAAACCGTGGCTGGATGAAAATGCTCTCGGTGATATTACTAAAGAACAATTCCTAAATTTTCTTTTTGTGTTCCTTAATCGTCTCCGCACGAGAGGTGGGGTAGATCATATCTATCTTAATAAGTTCAGAACCGGCAAGAGTAATTACTTTCTTATTACTCAAGCTGTAAATAAGCAGCATTTCCTCATGCGTAACTTTGGTAAAAATACACGCCTTCCAAAATTTATCACAGATGTCAAAAACAAATATAGAGTTTTTGATGTAACCCATATTGGTACTGTTACTAACTGGTATCACACTTATTTCAAAAAAGCTTTCCAATTGACTTCATACACAGCTGATTTAGCAAACGAGTTTTATCAAAATCTGCTCGAGCTGCTTGCTTCCCCGGCAATCTCATTGCTGAATGAAAAAGATGCTCAAGGGATAAGAAACTTTGCTATTAACCCTGATCAACTATTCATAAACAATAAAGTAAGAATTTTCGAGTGTGCCGAATGTGGCAATAGGATCAGTACAACTGAAGAGAATGCCATACTCATTGAAGACGCTAAATGTTCTGTTTACAGATGCACTGGTTCATATCAAGAAACGCCCCTTAGTTCACTAGATAATTATTATCAGCAAGTTTATAACCGCGGACGCGCACCGAGAGTCTATGCCGCTGATCATACCGGCTTAATCGATAGGAAGAAACGGGAAGAATTAGAAAACGAATTTAAGAATAGATCAAAATTCAATTCTCTCAATACTTTTGTTGCCACCTCCACATTAGAAATGGGTATTGATATTGGCTCCCTAAATTCAGCCATCAATGCCTCAGTGCCTCCTTTGCCATCTAACTTCTTACAGAGAGTAGGTCGTGCCGGTCGTGAATCCGGCTCTGCAATAATTACTAATTTTGTTTCAACAGATAATCACGATCTCTTCTTTTTCAGCGAGCCATTAGAAATGATGGACGGAGAGATTAATACTCCCGGCTGCTATCTTGAAGCTAAAGAAATTATACGCAGACATTTCTTCGCTTACTGCATTGATAGCTGGACCAAAGAAGATGCCGGCAACAATACAATACCGGCAAGATTCCGGTTTATTCGTTTGGAGTCACTCGATGTTAACTCAAGCGATTTCTTTTTAACAAAACTTATATCTTTCATTAAAGTTCACGAAAAAGCACTTTTTGAGAGTTTCAAAAATAGCTTCCGCGGTAAAGTTGATGAGGAGATTTTTGACGAGCTTAAAGTAAGCATTAAGAGCAATCTCTTCATTGATAATATTAAACGAGCTTTCACTGACTTGAAAAAAGAGATCCTCACACTAAAAGAAAAACAGCTTGATATTAATCTGCAAGCTAAAGAAAGAAATCTCAGCAAAACTGATCCTGAATATCTCGAGCTGAGAAGAGAATACAGAAATTTATCATCAGCTATTCTACTTATACGTAACCGGATCATTATTGAGCATATGACAAATACCGGACTCCTTCCTAACTATGCATTCCCGGAAACCGGTGTTACATTAAAAGCCTCAATAAGCAAAAAACGCGAAGATGATCCTTCTAAGTATGATGTCGAATCTTTAGAAGTTGTCAGATCAGCAAGAAGTGCGATCAAAGAACTATCACCGGAGAACCAATTTTATACTCAAGGCTATAAATTGAAAATTACCGGCGTTAACATTACAAGTTGGAACGATGAGGTTTTGGATTACCGCTTTTGCTCCTTCTGTGATCACATCCAATTGGATATTCCGCCTACTCAAGACCATTGCCCCAAATGCGGCAGCAAAACTTGGCGGGCTGCGACAAATACTCATAAACTCGTAAAACTTAAAACGGTAAATTCCTTTAGCAATGAAAACTCTGCTAAGCTTGACGACTCTAGCGAAAAGAGAGAACTTCAGATTTCCCACACTACGAAACACGTCGCCTTTAATCCTAATACTATGCAAGGCTCTTGGGTAATGAAGAAGATACCGTTTGGTATTGAGTACGTCAAAGAAGTGAAAATTCATGAACTAAATGAAGGATTAAAGGAAACTGATTTTCACGTTCACAATGCCCTAATAATAAATGGCGAAGAAGTCCCCAAACGTGGTTACGTTGTTTGCAGATCTTGCGGTAAAGCTATTGCTAATCTAATAAAGTTCGAAAAAAACAAAAAGGTAAAGAAAGAAGCTAAAGACTTTCACTTTGGCTATTGCAGAAACAAAAGCAGAGATTACAAAGACTCATCCGATGATGTTTTTGAAGAGGTTTTCTTTTTTAGATCAATGAATACCGAGGCAATTAAAATTCTGCTTCCTATTCAAGACTTCAATACCGAGGCAATGATCAAACTATTCAAAGCCGGAATATCATTCGGTCTTAAAAAATACTATCGAGGTAATCCCGGTCATATCAGCATTTCCGATTACAGAGAGTATAATCAAAAAACACAGAAAAATGATAGATACCTTGTGCTTTATGATAATATTCCCGGCGGCACTGGTTATCTTAGTAAGCTCTTCGATGTGGAGCAATTCAATAAGATTTTAGAGCTTGCTTATATCAACATCCGTGATTGCAAATGCAGACTTGAAGGGAAAGATGGCTGCTACCACTGCATCTACACCTATTCAAACCAATTTGAACGGGAAGACCTTAGCAGAAAAAAAGCCGAAGAACTTTTCGAAAAGATATACAAAGCTCAAGGCAAATGGGATTATGCACCCGGCGGTTTAAGCAAGATTTCCAATACCGGTCAAATTGAAGAATCTGAACTTGAAGAAAGATTTATTGCTAATTTAAAGAATTACTTTACGTACCATAAAAGAACAGACTCAGATTTTCGTTCCTTAACGGAAGATGGCACTACTAAATATCATCTCACGATCGAAAAGGATAAGAATAATAAACTGGTTTTTGAAATAAGACCGCAAGTGAACCTTGGTCCTTCTGATGGAGTGAAGTATTCAACAATAGCAGACTTTATGATAACTTGTATTTCAGCAAAGATAAATGGAGCCTTAATTGAAAATCCATTCACTGAATTCAAACAGATTGCAATTTATCTCGATGGACACCAATACCACGCCTCAGAAGAGAATAATAGATTTATCACAGACCTTGAGAAACGACTTAGTATTTTGGATACCGGGAAATATTTTGTGTGGGTTCTAACATGGACTGATCTAGACCTTTTCAAAGAAGACGATGATGATAACTCCCAAAACGAAGATGATAATATTTCGGAATCGCTTAAATACGAAGTTATGAATACTGTGTTTAGACATCCAAGAGTATCCGGAATAGACAATGGTTTAAAGAAATCACCCAATAATTTGAGTAGGCTTATTTATCTAATGGTTTCATTCTCCGATAAATATATAAATGATCATTTTAAGATTTATAACTTCCTGTTCCAATCTAATTTTCCTCAAAACTCTGTTAGCAAGGAGGATGCACAAAAATATTTATCTAATCCTTCTTTGGATTATAACTCGTTAGCTAAAAATGCCGGTAAAGGGAGTTATGCATTGATCGATCGCCCGCAAAGAGATAAGCTCGCTGATTTTCGAATCCTTCAAAAGATTGATAATTTAGAAGTCATCGGTTCTGTGTTTCTAAAATCAAAAGAGAAATCTTATGAAAAAGACGTGTGGGAAAGCTTTTGGAGAAGATTCAATATTATTCAATTCTTCCATGATCAAATATCATTTAGATATTACGAAGACTCAACCCCAACTATTGATCAAAAAGCTGACTTAGCAGAAGACATTTTTGATAATTTTGATCCTAAATATCATTCCACCGTTAAAGAATTGCTATCAAGCAATATTGAGTTTAACAAGGATGATTATTTCTATCTAAAAGATGATAATGGTTCTATAATAGCTGAAGCATTTTTGGGTTTACCTGATCATAAAACTGTTATTGATCCTCTCAGCGATGAGTCTGGTAATTTATTTCAGAAGCATGGCTTTAAAGTGTTCAAGCTGCAAGAATTTAACATTAAAAATCTAAGTTGAAATTATGAGACTATTACTTTACGAAAAGTTTCTAGACTCCTATTCGAATCTACCAAAAGAGATTCAGAAAAAGGTTATGAACTTTGTACAGAAGTTCAAAACAGATTCTACTGTACATTCAATAAACCTTGAACCAATTGTCTCGTTCAAAGATCAGAGTCTTAGAACTGCAAGAATTGATCTTAAATATAGGGCGATAATTCACGTCCCGAACTCCGGAGATTATTGTCATTTATTATGGGTAGACAATCATGATGAAGCTATGGCTTGGGCTGAGAATAAAGTTTTCCAGTGGAATGAGCAGACTCAAACACACCAAGTATACGAGTATACCGAACCCAAAAAAGCAGAGAGTGAAGATGCAGATAGAGAAACTTTCTGTAATCAGTTTAGGGACGAACAACTATTAAGTATTGGTGTTCCATATCCGCTTCTGCCAAGTGTTAAAATGATCAACAATTTAGATGATCTCGAGGCTCTTGAAAAATATATCCCGCAGCAAGCTTTTGAAAATCTCTATTATCTTTTAGACGGAATCAATATAGATGAAGTCATTTATGAAATTGAACAAGGCAAGATCAAAGAGGATGACCAGACCTCTCAAGTCGATTCTGCCAATAACCAGCGAGCCTTCTTTGAAATTAAAGATGATACTGATGTTGAGGAATTCTTAAGCGGTGATCTAAGCAAGTGGAAGATTTTTCTGCATCCGTCACAGCGCAATTTGGTCAACAAGAATTACAATGGTTCTTACAAAGTAACCGGAGCTGCTGGTACTGGTAAAACGGTCGTGGCAATGCACAGATTAAAAAAACTTTGTCCGGAAACAAACAGAAGCAACTCCATACTATTTACAACCTTCACCAAAAGTCTCGTAAAAAACCTTAAGGAGCTGATTAGAACTCTGGGTGTCGACCTTAACAAAGTTGTAATCAATAATGTCCACCGATTCATCGTTGAGAATGCAAAAGAGTTATCCTTGATAGAACCTGATGCAAAGATTGTTGAATTTGAAGATAAGAAGTACAAAGAGAATATATGGAAAGAGGTTGTCGAGTATATGCTTTCCGAATTTGATATCGACTTTTTAATTAGAGAATATGAAGAAGTTATTCTATTTCATAATGTCAAAATTAAGGAAGAATATCTTTCAGTCCCTCGTATCGGAATGGAAATCCCTATGGGAAGGAGGGATCGCCTTAAAGTTTGGGATCTGATGGAATACTTTATGGACATTAAGAACGCTTCAAAGATCTACTATCTTGATGAGATAACAAACTTACTTACAGACTACTATTCCAAGAACCCGGAAAAACCATTCGAATATATTATCGCCGATGAAATTCAAGACTTTTCGGATGTCGAGCTGCGCCTTCTTCGCTCAATGACTGCTGAAAAACCGAACGATCTTTTCTTAGTGGGAGATCCTCTGCAGAAGATCTATTCCAGAAACTTAAACTTTTCTCGATCTGGAATTAATATTAGAGGTAGAAAAAGTACCCGTCTTAAATTCAATTACCGGACTACTGAAGAAATTAAACGCAGTGCTGTTTCCGTGATAAAAGAGATCGCTTACGATAACTTTGATGGCGGAGATGAAAGCAAATCCGGTTATATCTCTATTATGCATGGAGAAAAACCGAGTTATGAAATCCTCAAAAGCACTGCCGAAATGAATGAATCTCTCTTTTCAAAGATTGAAGTACTTATTAAGAGCGAAGATTTATCATTTAATGAGATCTGTATCGGGTCAAGGACCAATAGAACACTTAATGAAGTTAAGAAGTACCTGCACAGTCAAAAGATTCCATACTACGATCTGCCTCATGGTGTTGGAGATAAGGCGGGTGTTATGCTTTCAACATTCCACAACATGAAAGGTCTAGAATTCAAGTCAGTTATTCTTTACGATGTATCTGAGAATACTGTGCCCCATAAATTTCACACATTTGATTCACTAACCGAATCAGAAAAACAAAACTACATAAAATCAGAAAGAGCTTTACTCTACGTGGCTATGACCCGAGCTATTAAATACCTATCAATAATAGGGGTTGGCAACGCATCAAAATTCATAGATTAGGTTATTTATTATTTACAAATGTGGAATTCTATTTCTAAACTTTCAAAAGGAGCAATAATGAACTTATCCGCAAACTCTAACGATCACAAAACGGAAAACTGGATTAAAGAACTCTGGAAGTGGGCTGATGATAACAATATCCCAGACCTTACGGTTGAGGGATATTCGGAAACCTGGGGCAATGAAGTGGCTTCTGATTTTTATGAATATGGTTTGCCCAGAGATAAAAAGAAATTATTAGAAATCGGAAAATTAAATCTGGCGTCTATGAATCTCTCTCAATTGGATAGAAGCATTGGGAATCTGACAAATATATCTAGTTTATATCTTGAAAATAATAAATTAGTTGATTTACCTGCTTCGATCGGAAATTTAACAAATTTATCTGAATTGTTTTTACCATATAATAACTTGGTAAATCTCCCTGAAAGTATAGGTGATTTGAATAGACTCCCTGCTATTGATTTGAGAAATAACAACTTAACAACTTTACCAAAAGAATTTAATAAATTAACAAATTTGGAAACCCTTAATCTAGAATCTAATAATTTAATTCAAATCCCAGACGCAGTCTTTGAATTACCTAATCTAATGGTTCTAAGTTTAAGCAACAATTCAATTAGAGATATTCCACCTAAAATCATTCAATTGAAAGAGTTAAGATATTTAGAGCTAAGTGGAAATTTAATTGAAGATGTTCCAACCTATCTCGCCCAAATGGAGAATCTCCGCCATTTGGGATTAAGCAACAATAATATTAGCCTGATTCCATTGTATTTGGTCAAAATGAAAAATTTGGAAGCTCTTTATTTAAGCAATAATAAATTTAATAAATTTCCCCAGCTCTTAACGGGACTAACAAATTTATGTCACTTGGATTTGTCATCAAATAACATATCCAGTATCCCAGATCAAATTTGGCGCTTAGATAAATTATACTCATTAAATTTGTCTAATAACAATTTGACTAGAATTCCACGCAGCATTGGAGATCTAAAAAATCTCGATTATCTAGATATAACGGATAATCAAATAAAATCCTTACCTCGCTCAATTAAAAAATTGAAAAACCTTAGTTCTTTTTATTATGAAAATAATTTATTCTAAGGATAGTTGATAATTTGGATAAGATTCTAGAACGCTATCCGATGTTAGAATTATTTTTATCGCAATGAGTCTATTAATTAAACACAATCACTGAGATAAATTTGGATCACTCAAAAATATTAATGGAAGCAATATCAGAAGAGTCACTACAGAACTCTTTTGATTTCGCAATTTATGACCGCATAAAAAGGGAGTGTTTCTACAACCCAATAGAAATAAACTATGCCATAAAGAATAGGAAGAAGATCATTGCAGAAGTTCACTTTGACATACAACACCCTTCATCATATATTCAAAGAACCGCTTTCTGTTTTTATGCTCCCAAGACAAAGCTTACTTTTAGAAGAATGATCTACATCCCCATTAAGGATTTAATTATCAGATATTCGGTTTTTTATCAGATAGCAAAACAACTTGACGCGAAGCTTATTGAGAATTGTTTTTCAAATCGACTTGAAAGAGACAGTGCAAAAAAGCAATTTCTTCAAGATTATGCGGAAAATGGACATCCTAATTGGTGTAATTGGCAGCACCAAAAATGCGAGGGGGATTCCGTGCTGCTCAAAACAGATATATCCTCCTACTATGATTCCATTTCGCACAATTATTTATCTACTATGGTTGCCAATGATCTCAATATACCGATTGAATCCAAGTTCATGAACTTGTTCATTAAAATTTTACAGATACCGATTGTCGCATATTCAACTAAAACCAAGAAAATAAATTCTCAATCCACCATACAGCAAGGACTTGCAATTGGAAATAATTGTGATGGTTTTATTGCGAACCTTTATCTAAATGATACTGATCATTTAATGGAATCACTACCAAATATTTCATATGGCAGATATGTTGATGATATTAGAATTTTTGCCAAGAATCGTGTTGCCGCGATGCATTCAATGAGAATTCTGCAAGAAAATTTATTGGGGAAAGGTCTGAATTTAAATGGGGCAAAAACTGAATTAGCAGAGGACAAAGAAAGTAAATTACAAATAGCAAGTAAAGTTCCTTCACCAACTGGTGAAGAAGAAAATGAATATAGGGAAGCACTTAATTCTCAACTAAAAGGCAAAATTGACAAACAACTTTTTGAGTTTAATGAAACATTCAAAGCAAAACCCGACTTCCTGGAGATATTTGACGAGAAAGATTCTAGGGCAAAAGACTATTGCAAATATTTGAGCACAAAGGATGAATCCGATGAATTTAAGTTTGTAAAATTAAAAGAAAGAAATCTTGATCACATCTATTCAATTTCAGAAATCATCAAAAAATGGCAAGGTGCATCAAAACATGCAAGTTGGTTACTAATTGAAAGTGCATTTTATAACAAAGTTCTTAAAAATGTTAGACAAGAAGCCAAAAAGCAAATTATCTCTCTTCTTAAAAGCAAAGAGGTATCCTCGTATGCTAAATATCGAATTCTTCACCATTTACTGAAACGACGCAACAATAGTAATCATAGTAATTTTTTAAAACAACTAAACAAGAAGTATAAAGATTCAATTTATGAACTGATTCCAACATTCTTAGATTATCCGTCTCTCGAACTAAACATTTTTGCTCTAATTCTAATAAAATACAAATGTACGAGCAAAGAATTTTTTCTTAATGAGATTGAAGACTTGAAAGTGACATCAAAGAAATCGGAACCAATACCTGAGTTTATGGACGATGCAATTGACATGATCAAAAAAATCAGATCATTCAAAGAAGGGATTTATATAAAGAATCATTACAAAATTGACAATTATGCTTCCTAAAATTGGAAGTGATTATATAGTATTAGCTTAAATATTGATTTATTTTTTACAGTTGGATTGGTCACATAATTTATTGGAGGTAAAAACATGACAGTTTCTCAGACAGCTCAGAATCTGATTATTGATTTGGAGAAGTATCAAGAAAGGGTAAATTCCCGGGATTTAAGTCTCCTTAATAATAATGAATTCCAATTAGAAACGATTAAAGATGAACGTTTTTGGACGAACTGGACAAAAGAAGTAATTGAATTTTTTAGACAAATAAATTTCATCAAAGGCTACCTCAATGTAAATGCCCTATATCAAGACTTTTTGGATGATCAACAAGAAATCACTTTTGATGAAGGTGTTCATCAAATAGTAAAAGAGTTAAAAAAATGTTTGGCCAACAAAAGTGAAGTAGGGGAGTAGATATGCATTAGAGTTTCCAATTGAAGGTATACCCATCGAATTTTTCATAAAAGCAGCCCATCAAGAACTGATTGTTTCTTCTATTTCATTTTCAAAAAACATTCCGATCTTCTGATGTCTAAATTCAATATTATAAAATATCAATGCATGGAATTCAAAGTCATAACTTTTAATCATTGGTTATTTCCAAAACTCTATTGACACAATAATCAAGGGAATCTCTTATTTCATAAGCCCAAAAACGCACAACTTTCCAACCTAAGTTCTGCAATCTTTGATTTCTTACAATGTCAGATTTTAACCTTTCACCAGTCCAGTCAGTGTGGAACTGCTTGCCATCTACTTCAATGTCTAGCTTTAAAGTTTCGGTAACTATTGCAATATCCAATCTATATTGTCCTTCAGTGTATTGCTGCATTAGATTTAACCCCACATCTTTGAGAGCTTTTGCTAATATAAATTCGTACTCAGATTCAGATTTTTCTTCAATACTTTGTATTTTGCCAGAAGTAAGGTCATTAACATATTCTGCAAATTTTTTATAGTGCTGAATATCAGAATTCAGACAAGCCTCTTTATTACCAATAATAATTAGTTTTGCTCTAGCTCTTGTAATTGCTACATTTAACAGATTATCTGTGTCTTCAAGGTAAAACTTTGGTCCTTTAGGAATTTGGTTAGCAATTACTGGAGAGTAAATAATAATATCTTTCTCATCACCTTGAAATTTTACAATAGTCTCAACCATTACTCTAATTTTTTCTAAGTCCGAAAGTTTCTGATTTAATTGATATCGAATTTTGTTTTTCTGTGCTCTAAAGGGGGTAACAATTCCCAATGTACCTGAAAACGATTTATTTCGAATAATCTCTAATGTGTTTTGAACAACTAAATTTATCTCCTCAGAGATGTAAGCCCCAGCATTATTTGTTTGTTTAATGTCACCTTTGACATCTAACCACTGAATTGCAAATTCATCTTTATTAGTTTGAGGATGCAAATTTCTGTAGTCAGTTGATACAACCAATTTTCCCTTGTACCATTTGTGATAATTTTTGGAAAAATTAATTATATCCGCATGCGATCTAAAGTGCTCTTTTAGCCAAATAATCTGATTTTGTGAAACTACTAATTCTGCTAAATCATAAAATGAATTTTCTACATAATTGAAAGTGGGAGATATTTCATATTTATTTAATAGTTTCGCCGAAAGATTATTCTCCATCGTTGTTATATGCTTTAGTTGATAGGGATCTCCCAAAACAACGACCCGTTTAGCACGAAATAAAAGTGGTATAACTGATGCGATATCACATTGACTGGCTTCGTCAATTATTAAAACGTCGAAAAACCCCTCTACTAAAGGTATATGACCACGGCTAGAAAGATTAACTACAGACCAACTTGTTAAAAATTCAGAAATGTCTTTTTGCAGTTTCTCCCTTTGAGAGATATAATAAATAAAATCTTTCTTCGCCAATTTTCCACTAATAAGAATCTTGAGAACTGAGATAAATTCTGCTAGGATTTTTCTTTTTTTATCACTCAATTTTGAGGGGAGTGATTCTATGAATAGGTTTAAATACTCGTTGGAATATCTTCTTAAATTTGAGTTTATTAATTCAAGTTTATCAACTAAACTTTCAAAATTATCAAAATTTTGAATGTCCTTTAATATTTTAAAGTATTTACAAATTATTCGAATATCATGTTTTAATAAATCATTCATTGTTATTTTATTGTGTTTTATTGCTCTCCTGACTTTCACCCTCAAATTATTATTTTGTTTTGAGAAGGCTTCAATTTGGGGAAGTCTCTTATTTATTTTATTGCGTGCATCTCTGAGATTTTCAATCTTCTTATGTGCTTTATCCCTTTCCTTGACTAAATTATCAAGTTTGTTTTCGAGGCTGTTAAGTTTAGAAGTTATTTCTATACTTGGATCGGATTCTGTTAACCACTTTAAATAGTTAATAAATTGAATCCTTAGGTCGTTTTTTTCATCATCTTCTTTGCCGAGTCTAATTACAAATGTCTTGTCAGTAATCTGTCTAAACTTTTCTTCAACCACTTTTACAGCTTTATGATTTTTGCTTGCAAATAAAACTTTTTGATTATTTAAAGTAGTGTTTATGATTATTGAAGCGACTACTTGAGATTTCCCGGTTCCCGGTGGTCCAGTTACAACGGTAACCTTATTTTGAAAAGATGAGATTACAGTTTTTTTTTGATTCTCATTAAGCTCAAATATTTCATATAATTTTGGATGGAAATCATTTTCTTTAAAGTCACTCGTTCCACTGATAAAATATTTTAAGCACGATGATTTCATTTCCGAGATATTTCTTTGAATCAATTGGTTGAGTTCTTCAAATAGCCCTTGTGTGTATTTCATTTTGTCAGAATAATAAATCGCACCGAAAAAATCGATATATAATTCCGGAGAGTCCTTTCGAGTTTTGAGTGATGGAAAATGCTTTAAAAGTTGGTCTCCCAAATTCTTTAAATTATTATTTTCGAATGTGAATCCGTTAAGGTTAATATCTTCACTAAAATTTTTTATTACCTCATTTTCCACTCCCAATTTATTAAGTGTATCTCTACTGATCTTAGGCATTAAATTGTTTATATCTAACTCCACATTTTTTTCGTTATCATAACCTAATGAGAAAAAAAATACTGGTTGAATAATATGCTTCTCTTTATCAACTAAAGTAGGATAACCATACCAAAATGAGGAATTTGGAAAATTATTTAACGAATTAATAATAAATTCTTTTATATCGCTGTGCTCAGTTTCGCTAAAAGTAATCGGATCCCTAGCGGTTAATTCTTCTTTAATTTTAAAATATTCTCTTGTTTTTGATTTATAATCCGCAAAGATAGAATCAAACCCATCCTCAAAAACGCAATCTTTATAGTACTGTAAAAAGTTTTTTGTGTTCAAAATACACCTACATTATTATTAGGTAATTTCATCTTCCAAATTCGTCACTTGGTTTAATGTATCAACAATTTCCTTTTTATTCTCTTTATTTGAATTTACTAACCATTTGGTATTTTCCTCAAATGCTTTGGTTAAACTTTCAGTGCCTTTATTAATATCGGAAGATAACTGGTCTCTAGAATTAGAAGCAATATTTCTAATATTACTTAATACATCCAAATTGTCTTTCATAGAATTTTCGAACAGATTGTAAATCTTTTTCATATTCTCATTATTCTGTGATTTTAATTCTGAAACTAACTCATTTATTTTTTTTATTTGTGTTAAAACCAGCCACAAAAAAACAAGTATAGCTATTAAAATGAGGGTAGATATTAAAAATATGTAAGTATTTGTTTCCATGATATTTTCCATTTTTAATTATAAAATGTTTAATATATTAGATGTTAAGTCTATCATCTATAATTCCCAACCGCCCCGTTAGCCAATTCGATCACTAATTTCTTTAGTTCTTTGGGTTCTAATACTGTTACACCTTTTCCTCGTGAGACGACCCAGCTTGCAACTTCATTAAGTGAGTTTACGTGCATTTCCAAAATGAAATTACCGTCCAGTTCATCCGTTATTTTCTGGTTCTCAATTAATATTCTCGGTCTGTAACGCTCAGCCCACGGCGGCATGAATTTGAGTTTGACACAGTATTCCTCTTTCCCGGTTTCTTTTACATCAAGAATCCGGTTAAAAACGAATTGCTTCAATATTCCGTTGTGGGTGGCGAGCATTCTCCAGCTGTTCTCACTTTCGTAAATCACCTGGGGTTCAATTATGCGCGTATCACTTTTATTGCTGTCGGGCTTTTTGTAGTCAATCTCTACAATTTGCCGATTGCCTATTGCCGACTGCAGCATCGTCATGATAGATAGAGATTTTAATCCGTGCTTTTTAATAAATAATTTAGTCGCTCTAAAGACGGTATTTTTATGAATGGTCAGACTGGCGTAGTTCGAAAGTATTTCGGTGAGTTTGTCAGAGTTTATTTCAATTTGAAGCTTTATACCTTTTTTGCCGGAAGAGTGCACAGCTATACCTTCCATCCGTAATTCCTGAAGATCTCGTTTAATGGTCAACTCCTCACAGTTGAATTTATCCGCAAGATCCCCAATAGTATAGCATTTATTAGGGTCTATTATTAAACCTAATATCTCCGACTGACGCTTAATTTTACTCGTGTAATCTTTCATTTTCTCCCGTCACAATACTTCGCAAATTTATCATTTGTTTTGCTTAATCACAAAATAATATCATTAAATGATACTGTATAAAAAATTCGAATTATTATTATGCATACAGAATCTACAACGGAGTTTTGGTTATTAGCGATATTATCAGAAAGCAATGAGGCAAGTGGCAAATTTATGAAGTGAAAAAGTTCTATATCTGTCAAAAATGTGCATCTTAACGATGCTGCTATTTAATGCTACGTTCATAATGGTTTGGGATTAAAAGTAATCTATGTCTCGATTGAACATATCAACAATAAGTATGTAAGAGAAGGTGATTTTAATATTCATCAGTTGTTTAATATTCATTCTTGTATGATGAAGTTCTTGAAATACTGCAATACTGAAGACCTGATACATTTGGAATGATAGTGATATATGATAAATTGCTGAAAATAAAATAGCTTAATTCAATATATTATGGAACCCACACCCGTATTCAGCATAGGCAATATATATGAAAAGCTCTCAGTAGATTCCTCAGAGAGAATTTTTCATATTCAAAGAGGTGGCGAAGATTTTGTTCTCT
>JAENZU010000534.1 GCA_016841125.1 Melioribacter sp.
TCGGGATAATCAGGCATCTATTCGACAGATTCCCGCTTTAAACATGCGGGAATGACAGGCTCTTTTCAAGATTTTGAATAACGCAAGTTAATAACTAATTATAAATTTTTAATTATCCAAAGACTTATCCGGAAGCTTAACTATGGTAAGCCAAAAATCCTCAATCGATTTTATCACATTTATAAACTGTTCCCAGTCCAACGGTTTGGTAATGAAGCTGTTTGCATAATTGGAATAGGTTTCAATAATATCATCGTGCGAACTTGAGGTTGTGAGAATTATTATCGGAATTCTCTTAAGATCTTCGTTTGCTTTAATTTTTTTTAGTACTTCCTTTCCGTTGATCTTGGGTAAATTAAGATCGAGCAATATCAGATCGGGGCGCGAGCTTTTTTCATATTCACCATTCTGAAAAAGGTAATCAAGCGCCTCTTGCCCATCCTTAATAACCTGCAGTTCATTTCTAACCTTGCTGCCAGTCAAAGCTTCTCTTGCTAAACGAATATCCCCTTCATTATCTTCAACTAATAATATTTTAATAAAATCAACTGAACTCATAATAATATTCTCCTGCTAAATAGCTTTTATGTTTTAGATGAGAGTTTAACGATTGAAAACCGGAAATCTTCAATAGATTTTACAACTTTCATAAACTGGTTTAAATCCAGCGGTTTTGAAATATAACAGTTAGCGTGATGTTTGTAGCTTTTTACAATATCCTCTTCGGCTCGTGACGTTGCTAAGATAACAACCGGAATCATTTTTAAATTCTCATCATGCATATCAATATCGAGCAGAATTATACAAAATGTTTTTTGATGCAAAACTTCTGCAGCAGCTATTAATGTCTCAGCAAAATCTAGTTTATATACCCAAAGAAAGCTGTCTTTCAGTTGCTCGGCAAATAGTCTCGTACCGCCTTGGTTATTTTCAATTAGGAAAACTTTAAGTGACAATTGAATTCCTTTTTACGTTTTGTAAATTTTTAATATACTAAGTTTTATATAACACATTTTAACTGTTTAAACTTACCTATTTATTAATTAGATGAAGCAATTTTCAAAGTAAAATAAAAGATGGCTCCGTTATTGGGCTCTGATTCAGCCCAAATTTTTCCGCCATGTTTTTCAACTATTCTCTTACAAACTGCCAGTCCTATACCGGTTCCTTCATAATTTTCTTTCGTGGGCAGGCGCCTAAAGACGTCAAAAATACTGCTTGCAAATTTCTTTTCGAATCCAATTCCGTTATCACTCAACTTTACAACAACAGTATTCTCGTTTTCTACTCTGGCAGAAATATTAATCACCGGGTTTTCATCTGATCTATATTTTATTGAATTGCCAATCAGATTTTGAAATACTCTGGATATTTGCATTTTATCACCGTAAACAACCGGCAGTTCTTCGCAATTGATTACCGCGTTGCTTTCTTCAATTGCCATATACAAATTGCTGAGCGCCTCTTTTACTGCATCGGATATTGAAAATTCCAACAATTCCCTTTCTCGAGTAGTGACACGGGAATAATCCAATAAGTCATTAATCAATCTACTCATTCGATCTGCCCCTTCAACTGCAAAACTAATATACTCTAGTGCTTCATCATTAAAGTTTTCTTTGTATTTTTTTTCTAAAAGCTTTGTGTAGCTCGATACCATCCGGAGAGGTTCCTGCAAATCGTGAGAGACAGAGGATGCAAATTGTTCTAACTCTCTATTAGATGTCTCTAAATTTTTCATCATATTTTTTATCTCTTTTTGAGCTAAAATTCTCTCGGTAATATCAGTACCCTGAGCAATAGTTGCCTTTATTATGCTGCCGTCATAGGAATAAATATTTGCGGAACTCCAGATAACGGTTCTAATAAACTTATCTTTTCTTAAAATATCAATCTCGACGGAATCCAATTTTTGATCTTCCTTTAACCCTTCAATAATTTTTAAAGTAGATTCTTTGCCGGCTTCCGGGAAAAGTATACTAATATGCTTGTTACGAATAAATTCTTTGGAGTAACCGGTCAGTTCTTCAAAGGCTTTATTAAAACGTGTAATATTTAATGCTGGATCCCAAACAACAATAGGAGCATTGGCATTATCAATTAGGTTTTCCAAATAGTTTGAAGTCTCTCTAAGCTCTGCTTCCATTCTTTTTCTTGCAGCCACTTCCATTCTTAAATTTTCTGTAGCGCTAGCTAATTCGGCCGCATGTTTTTCCGCTTCAAATCTTAACTTCGATTGACCAATTTGATAAGTATAATTTCTTACTTTTTCCAATTGATTTTCTAAATAAAGATTTCTTTTATCGCTCTCTTTTTCAAAAAACTTTATTTCTTTGTTTTGATTAAAGAATTCCAAAATATTTTTTTCAAAAGATGCTTCCATTAGTTTAATCTTTGCATCAGCACCCCATTCTTTATAGCATAAATAAGCGCTTTGCCAATAAGAAAATGCCAGAATACCATTATTATTTTCAAGCCAGAATTTATAAGCTAATTCATTTGCAATCCCTTCCCACTGAATAAAATTTCCTCTTTTACACTCTTCAATCGCTCTATCATATAACTGGATAGCATCGCTTTTATTTCCTTCAATCACGGCTATTTCCGCAGAGACAATCAAATACTTATGTTCAAAATTATCCTTACAATTATCCGCCCAGATGCGCAGTTTGCCGATCATCTCATTTATTTCATTCAGGCAGCTAGATTTCTCATCACCGCTAAGCTTTTTTGCAGAGGAAATTTTCAATAGCAGTTTGGTAACAACAAATTCCGGCCAGGGCAATAGACCTTGAGTGCCGACAGTATAAATAATAGGGTTTGTCTCTTCCGATAGGGCAAGGGCTTCATCTTCATTTTCTAGAAGGAACAGGGAAAACGTTTTTA
>JAENZU010000535.1 GCA_016841125.1 Melioribacter sp.
CACGCTATTCGTTCTCTGGATGGCTTTGGTATACTCTGAAAAGGATGATGCAAAGGGTGAACTATTTTTAGGACCCTTAAGAAAATTTAATAAATTCATTACCAACTCAACTCCTATCGAAAATGAGAATGAAATTTTAATGGATCATGATTATGACGGAATACGGGAACTTGATAACAAAATTCCGCCATGGTTTAAATTTCTATTTTACGGGACAATTGTTTTTGCGATTATTTACATGATACAATATCATGTAATAGGCAGCGGAAATGTTCAGTTGGAAGAGTATCAGCAGGAAGTAAATATGGCTGAAATTCAGAGAAACATTTTGATAAAATCGGGTGCATTTCTGAATGAAGAAACTGTAACGTTGGCTAATGATGCCGCGGCATTGTCTAGCGGTAAAGAGATATTTAATAGCAACTGCGCAACTTGTCATGGTTTCAACGGTGAAGGATTAGTTGGACCTAATTTAACCGATGAATATTGGATACACGGCGGCGGAATAAAAAACATATTTTCAATAATTAAATATGGAGTTCCGCAAAAAGGCATGATTAGCTGGCAGTCGCAGTTAAGTCCAACTAAAATGCAGGAAGTTGCGAGCTACATTATTTCCTTAGAAGGAACAGAACCTCAAAATGCTAAACCGCCCGAAGGGACTAAGTGGGAAGAACCCGCACCGGATGATACTCAAATTTAGAATGGATACAGAAGTTTAATGAATGACTCCAACAAAGCACAAGACGATAACTTTAGAGATTCGCTTGCCACGGTAACTAAAGAAGGAAAGAGGATATGGATTTATCCCAAAAAACCTTTTGGTAAATTTTATAATGCCCGCAATTACGTTACCCTCTTTCTGCTTGCGTTTTTATTTCTTGCACCGTTCATCAAAGTGAATGGACATCCTTTTATTCTGCTGAATATTCTTGAAAGAAAATTCATAATTTTCGGCATTGTATTCGGTCCTCAGGATTTCCACTTGTTCGTACTTGCGATGATCTCTGTAATTGTAAGCATATTTCTTTTTACAGTTGTTTACGGCAGAATATTTTGCGGCTGGGTTTGTCCGCAAACCATTTTTATGGAAATGGTTTTCAGAAAAATTGAATATTGGATTGAAGGGGATGCTTCAAAACAGAAAGCACTCGATAAAGCACCATGGACAGGCGAGAAATACTTTAAAAAATTTAGCAAGCACATCATCTTTTTTGTAATCTCTTTTATTATTGCGAACACATTTTTAGCTTATATTATTGGTATAGATCAATTGAAGGAAATAGTAACAGATCCCCCTTCTCAGCATCTCGGCGGATTGACTGCAATAACTATTTTTTCCGGAGTGTTCTATTTTATTTTTGCCAAGTTCAGAGAGCAGGTTTGCACTCTGGTTTGTCCTTACGGCAGGCTGCAGGGAGTTATGCTCGATCAAAATTCTATTGTTATTGCCTATGATTATATCCGCGGCGAGCCAAGAGGCAAAATCAAGAAAGGTGAGGAACGCACAAAGGGCGACTGCATCGATTGCCATCTTTGTGTTGATGTATGTCCAACGGGTATTGATATTCGCAACGGAACCCAGCTTGAGTGTGTAAACTGCACAGCGTGCATTGATGCCTGCGATTATGTGATGGAAAAAGTCGGCTTCCCCAAAAAACTGATTAAGTATGCATCCCAGGAAGAAATTGAAACTAGAAAAAGAAAAATATTTACACCCCGCGCTATTGGATACACGGTTGTACTTGTGATTCTTTTATCAGTAATGCTGGGGTTATTATTAAATAGAAGCGACGTGGAGTTGACAATATTGAGAACCCCCGGGTTACTTTATCAAGAACAGAGGGATAATAAGATCAGCAACCTCTACGATGTAAAAATTGTGAATAAAACGTTCGATAGTTTTCCCGCGAAATTGGAATTAACCAATATCGACGGTGAAATAAAGATCATCGGCAAAGACTTGACTGTTGAACCACAAGGTGTAACCGAAGCGAAATTTTTGGTGATACTCAAAAAAGATCAGCTTAATTCTCTTAATACCCCTCTGGAAATTGCAGTGAAATCCGACAATAAAATTATTGATGTAATCAAAACTAACTTTCTCGGTAAAGTTGATAGGAAGGATAATGAATTATGAATATCTCCTGGGGAATAAAAATTGCGGCGGTATATATAATATTTGTGTTGATTGTACTCGGCACTGTTATTTTTTCCACAACGCAGGAAGTCAATTTAGTGGCAGACGATTATTATCAAAAGGAAATTGAATATCAAAAGCATATAGATAAAATTAAAAGAACAAAAGAACTGCCGGAACAAATCTTTGTTAAACTTAAAGATGATTATTTGACTGTAACAATACCGGAAGTTTTCAAAAATGAAAAGTTAAACGGTGAGATAGTATTATACAGACCATCGGACAACAGAAAAGATTTTCGCATGCCGCTTACACTAAATGATAATCTGGAGTACAATATTTCCACAACTAGATTTGATAGAGGTCTGTGGAAAATCCAAATTGAATGGAAAGCAGAAAATCTTGATTATTTTCACGAACAAATTTTAATGTTGAATTGATATGGATATTTGGGCTGGATTTTTTATCGGGCTGCTTGGCAGCTTTCATTGTGTCGGAATGTGCGGACCGATTGCTATTGCACTGCCTGTGTACTCTAATTCCCAAATCCAGATTATCCTCGGTAGAATTTTATATAACCTTGGGAGGGTAGTTACTTATGCCTCAATGGGTGCGCTGTTCGGATTGTTCGGCAACCGTCTGGTGTTAGTCGGACTTCAGCAGCAGGTTTCAATTACGCTTGGTGTAATTATGTTAGTATATGTTCTGCTTCCGCGTAAATATAAAACGAAATTAGCAGGTAC
>JAENZU010000536.1 GCA_016841125.1 Melioribacter sp.
AGTTCATTTTTTGCTTTTAGTTTTTCACGGACATCAATTCCAATTCCGATTTGCGTTCCGACATTCAATCTTATATTAGACCACTCACATGTGATGATCTCACCGTTTTTCCCTGTCACATTAAATTGTTTCCATTCGTTTCCTGCTCTTTCCATATAAGCTATCACTGAACTTCGGTAATCCGGGTCCGGGTAAACATTTTCAATAAAATTTTTATCGGCAGCATCTTCAGTAGTGTAACCGGTTAACTTTTGAAACTCCTTGTTAAGGAGTAGGATGTTATTTTGAGGATCATATCTTGTGATCATAACCGGCAGTAAGTTTATAATACTCTGCATAATTTCTTTTTGCCGATGTAATTCAATTTCCGCTAATTTTCTTTTGGTTATATCCTGAATGGTACCTTCGTAATAAGTTTTACCGTCTGCGGATGAAATTTGTTTAGCATTGACGGACATCCAAACAACTTCACCTGAGGTTGTTTTAGCTTTGATTTCGTAATTTTCAACGTACCCGTAATTATCAAAAGCCATTTTTATTTTATCTCTGTCTACCGGATCTACATATAGACTGCTGATATCTTCAATTTCGTTCACCATTTTTTCTGGGGATTCATATCCTACGATTTTTGCAAATGCCGGATTAACAAATTCATACCTGCCTTCGGGGGTGCTCCTAAAAATTCCAATTGCGCTGTTTTCAAAAATATTTCTATATTTTTCTTCGCTTTGTTCCAATTTCTTTTGATATGCGTTAAGGGACTGATTTTTTTCGAGGAGTTCCAGATTCAGCATCTGTTCGGTTTCGCGTCTTTTTTCTTCAACTTCATGAATTTTGAAGATCATTCTTACTCTGCTTATCAGATCATCTTCGCGTATCGGCTTCAGCATATAATCTAAGGCGCCGGCATCCAATCCCATCATCCTATCTTCTTCGGATGTTTTCTCTCCCGAGATTAAAAGCTTAAAGGCGGAATCAAAATCCCTGTTCATAGAAATGCGCTTCAGCACTGCCAGACCGCTGCCGTCAGGAAGTGCATTGTCCATTAATATAAGATCGGGAATATTTTCTTTCAGGTATTCATCACATTCGGCAACGGTTGCAGCACCTGTTACTGAATATCCTTCGTTTTGAAGAACCCATTCATAAAGTTTTCTTATTGCGTGATTGTCTTCAACAATAAGTATTGAGTAATGTGTATTCATAATAACCTAGATGTTAATATTTAACTGTTTCCAATTATTCAACTATAAAAATAATTCACAAGCCTATTTCAGTATCTTAAAGACCGATTACTATTGCCAGTCAAAAAAAAACTCATTCACAAGGCACACATATTTGCTCTGAATAACCTAGCTGGTGCTTAGTGATTACGGTTTAGACTCTTCCTGAGATTTCCGGATATTTTGAATTGCATTGATAAGTAATTTATGAATTTTGAATTGTTAGAAGACGAAAGAGTCTTTATAAAATCTGCTTGCTGGCTGGAACCAAGTTTTAACCTTTTTGGAGGAAGTTCCATTTAATTTCCTGATTCTCAAAATAAATTATATACTTATTTAATTGATCGAAATGTTGATCAAGTATGAATTGTATTTACCTAAAATTTGTAATAATTGCAATCAAATTTGATTGATTTCTAAAAATATGATAATACTATCCTTTAAGTTCATTTTTTACTTTTGTATTATTAGGTTCTGAAAAATGCAATTCTATTTTGCATTAGAATATTTTAACATACTCAAGTGATTTAATATGAATAAAAACGTTTTTTATGAAGAATCCGGCAAGTTTGAGATAATTGGACTGTTATTTTATTTTTTAACCGGACTGGTATTAAGTGTAATAGTGGGTTTTATTTATGGCTGGGTAATTTACTCAAGCAATTTCAATTGGACGGGTATTCCGCTGCTTGATGAATTGGGTTTAGTTTTTGGAAACATATTATTCTCTTTACCTTTTGGCGCCGTAATTGGTTTTATCGCAGGCAAATTAGCTAAGCCGGCAAAAATCAGAAATTCCGGATTGAGAAAATCAGCAGCAATTTTCTTTGGAATTCTAGTTGCAAATTTGGGATGGATCTTTTGGCTTAATTTGGCTAACAATCATCCAATTTTTAGTTTTCACTTTTCTGATTTGATGGCGGCATTTAATTCTGCAGCGCAGCATGATCTCGGCACACTTTTCGGGTGGACGCCCGCCGGTTTTGCCCTAATTATTATTTGGCTTCTGCGCGGATTATTGATAATTGGAATGGCTTTTATTACTGTTGAGATCGGCAAACCCTCACTTCCATTTTGTGAAAATTGTAATGTCTGGACTGACACGACTTTACTTACCACAATATTGGATATCCCTAAAAATGAAATAGATTTCCTAAATCAACTTAAGAATGGTAATTTTGATTATCTTTTCTCCCTCAGAAATATTGACCCTTGGTCTGCGAGAAGGTTAAAGGTTGAAGTTCACGAATGTGCCAAATGCGGCGAGAAGCATTATTTATCAGTTTATAAAACTATCTCCGCCAAAGATGAAAATGAGGAAACGAGTGAAGATGAAAAACCTTTAGTTAAAAATTTAATTATCACAAAAGAAACATTTGAAAAAATATTAGATTGGCGAAATAAATTAAGTTCAACATTCACAAAATAAAAATTTATAATGAAACCATATATTTTAGCAGAAACCAATTGGAAGAATATTAAAGACTTACAGATTGATCTTGCGGTGCTTCCTTGGGGCGCAACCGAAGCTCATAATTTCCATCTCCCATACGGAACTGATATTTTTGAGTCCGATCACATTTCTAATGCAGCAGCAGAAATTGCTTATAAGAAAGGAGCTAAAATTATTGTTCTGCCAACCGTGCCATTCGGAGTT
>JAENZU010000537.1 GCA_016841125.1 Melioribacter sp.
TAAACTCAAATCCTTTTGAATAATAGTAATCTCTAAAATCATACTTGCTGAATAAATTCAATATTGTGGATGTAAGATTATTGTACTCGATCGACTCGCCGAATAAGTCTGTAATTTTATTAAATGCCGAAAATGAAAGAGAGGATGTGCGGTAATCTCCCAGTAAATATTTACCGTAAATTTCCTGTTTGAATTTTTTATCGGAAAAACCGTAGGATAAATCCATAGAGGCATCAAATCTGCGATCAAAAAGGTCTTCCGCATTGAAACCAAAACGGAGAGCATGCCCTTCGACCCTATTAAAATGATAAAGTCTTAAAGGACCGCTGATACTATAATTATCATCTAAATATACCGATTCGGACAGAGGCGAGAATCGGTCCCAAAAGGTTAGCGGAATTGCTTCTAAACTATCAATTCGTTTATAAGCGAAAATTTCTTCCTGGGTGTTCGGTATCGATTGAATATTTTGCCAATAAAGTGAGTCTTTATTGTCGGCTTGGGGCAGTACTGAAATAATTGCCATATCAAACACATTATCGTCAATGTCGGTATTGATTTCATAATTGTAGAAAATTGAATTCAGTTCGAAACCGAATTTGACCAAATTTAGAAAGTTGCCTTCAAGCGAAATCCTGTAATCGATCGGCATGTAGATATCATCAGCGTAAGGAAGGAATTGCTGAAATATATGAATATAATCGAAAATTCCGCCAGGATTGGCTGCTTTGTTGAGCCGCATCTCAAGTTTGATCAGATTGAATGTGCTGTCGGCAATATAAATTTTTCCGTAAAACCCCGGATCGGATTGGTCGTCAGTTTCAAAGTAAATTCGGAAAATGCTTTTATTATCAAGCGCTAATGTATCTTCGAGATAGAAGAAATAATAATCAAGGGCATTATCTGCAATTGGACCCGGAAGTGGTCTTCCGAAAAACTCAATGTCTTCGTTATATAAGTTTTGAACCAGCCGTCCACCGGTTAGTGTATTTATAGATGAGGGCAGGTTTGAAGTCTGCTTCCTGGCAATTATAACATCCTTAAATTTATCAGGTTTTTCAAAATATCCTTTACTTTCCGATTCAACAATTCCGGTTATCTTTAACTTTAAAGAATCAATCCCTCCCAGAGTTAAGCCGATACTGTTATCCCGCGCACTTATCTCTTCCGTAGTTCTCACATTACCTTTTGTGTAAGCATTAAAAATATAGGAGTTGAGTTTTTCATTTCTCCTTTTTTTTGCTTCAATTGCACGTCGGATAATTTCAAGCGCAGGGTTTTTGCCCGGCAGAACCGTAACTTCAGGCAGTTTAAGGCTTACCGGCTCGAGTTTGATTTTCACAAATTGACTGCCCGATAATTTTATTTTTGTTGTGTCGGTAACATATCCAATGTAAGATGTAATCAAAGAATAGCTGCCGGCATCTAGAAGAAGTTCAAATTTTCCGTCCGTGTTTGTTGAAGTACCCATATACGTTCCTTCAACCCGAACATTTGAATAACTTAATATTGATTCATCATATTTATCAACAACCTCACCGTTAAGTTTGTATTGTTGGGCTGAAAGCGACGTAACCATAAATAAAAAGAGTAAATAGAAAATTCTAAAATTCAATTGTATACCTCGTATAAATAAAATGGATTAAGACGCATTTATTTTTTAATATGCTAAAAGTGCATTTGAACCGAGAAGAAAAATTAATAGTTTCAAAATAAAAAAGTATTAACGCAATGGAAAAGAGAATAATTATTACAGGCGCAACAGGTTTATTGGGAAAAGAGATTTGCAGACAGCTTATAAAGATTGGACACAAACCAATTATTTTTACTCGATCGATTGAAAAAGCGAAAACTTTGATTCCGTCTGCAGAGGATTATGTAAAATGGGTGCCCGATAATGCTGACTCATGGAAAAATCATCTCTGTAATTGTGACTCAATTATTCATCTCGCAGGGGAAAATGTAATGGGCGGCAGATGGACCGAAGATCATAAAAGAAGAGTTTTTGAAAGCAGAATAAACACAACAAACTCTTTAATTGATGCAATATCTAAATGCGAAAAGAAGCCGGAGAGTTTTATATCCGCCTCCGCTGTTGGCTATTATGATAATTCAATAGGCAAAGTATTTGATGAATCCGCAGAGCCGGGAACAGGCTTTCTAACTGAAGTGACTTGCGCATGGGAAAAGGCTGCATCCGAAGTGGAAAAGTTGGGAGTTCGACGAGCCAGCATACGCCTCGGTATAGTTTTAGACAAGAATGAAGGAGCTTTGGCAAAAATGATTACTCCATTTAAGTTTTTTATTGGAGGTCCGTTGGGCAGCGGTGAGCAGTGGTTTCCGTGGATTCACATTGAAGATGCCGCACGACTTTTTATTCACGCAGTTGAAAATGATAATGTTGAGGGAGCGTTAAACGGAGTTTCACCCGGAATAGTTACAATGGATGAATTCAGCAATACATTAGGTGAGACATTACACCGTCCTTCATTTTTTAGAGTGCCCGGTTTTATTTTAAAAATAATGCTTGGCGAGGCTGCCGGTCCAATTATTAACGGCTCTAAAATTATTCCAAAAAGAACATTAGCGAGCGGCTTCAACTTTGAGTTCAAAGATTCGGATTCGGCTTTAACTGATTTATTAAACTGATTAATATATTTTTATCAGTGCTAATCTGTTTGATCCGTTTTATCCGCGGTCTATTGTTTTGATTTATACTATCTAATCCTCAAAAATATACCCGGTGCCGCGTATACTTTTAAAGTAAGTTGGGTTTGCCGGATCGGGTTCAAAATATTTTCTTAACCGAGCAATAAAATTATCTACGGTACGTGTTTCAATATCGGGATTAATATTCCACACTTTTTCAAGT
>JAENZU010000538.1 GCA_016841125.1 Melioribacter sp.
CGTTCAATCATATTCCTTATGAAATTTATAAAATGGATCTTGCTACGAAAGAAGTCGTACAAATAACAAATTTCAATAAAGAATTTTTGGCAAGAATTGAATTACCGGAGTTAGAAGATTTTTGGTTTGAAGGAGCAAATGGAGATTCCGTTCACGGATTTCTTCAAAAACCACCAATGTTTGATCCTTCAAAAAAATATCCTGTTGTTTTAACCATACACGGCGGACCTCAAAATATGTGGGCAGACCGAATAATGACTCGCTGGTTTACGTTTCCCCTAATTTCGTCCCCCGGATACGTTGGTGTATTTGTAAATCCAAGAGGGAGCGAAGGTTATGGTGCGAAATTCAGAGAAGAGGTCAGCCGGGATTACGGCGGTAAGGCTTACGAAGATTTAATGTTGGGATTAGATTATGCAATTGAAAACTTCAATTTCATAGATGAAGAAAAGCAGGCAGCTATCGGCGGTTCATTCGGCGGATATATGATAAACTGGATTCTCGGTCACACCGATAGATTCAAGTGTACCGTCAGTCATGCAAGTCTTTATAACCTTATAAGTTTTTATGGATCAACGGAAGAACTCTGGTATCCGGCATGGGATATGGGAGAAACTCCATGGAATGATAAAGAAATTTTAGAAAAATGGTCGCCTCATAATTTCGCGGCGAATTTTAAAACTCCAACGCTCGTCACTCATGGGATGAATGATTTTAGAGTAAACTTTGCAGAAAGCCTGCAGCTTTTTACCGCACTGCAGCGACAAAGTGTCGATTCCAAATTAGTTGTATTCCCTGATGATGCACATGTTATTTACAAATACCAAAATAATGTAAGATGGTGGAAAGAGATTCATAAATGGTTCGAAATATATTTAAAATAGTAGTTCTAATAGCTATCGGTATATTATTAGGAAGTGACAAAAGTTATATTGCTCAAATGAAAAACATGAGAGGAATAAAATTATATTTCGATCATCTGCCAGAAAGCTTTCAACAAGATGAATTCAGGGAATTAATTAAAAGAATCATATTTTTTGAATTCAATGCAGTATTTACACCTGCTTATGAAGGTGCAAACGCCTATTACCAAAGTGAATTGCTGGAGAACACCGGATTAGACCTCCAAAAATTTAAACACGAATTACTAAAAGAAGAAATTGAATTCGGAATAATCTGCCCTGTTTTTCATGACCCTCATGCCTTTCGTGAAATCCCATATATTCAACCTGTCGATCAGTTCGGATCTAAAGAGCAAAATACCTGGCAAAAATTTGTCTGCCCTTCAAATGAAGAATATAGAAATTACAAAATAAATATAATAGTTGAAGCAATTGAAAAATTAACCCCTGACTATGTCTGTTTAGATTTTATAAGATTCCCGATTCATTGGGAAATGGTTTCTAAAAATGAATACCAAAATGTTATTAGAAATTTTTGTTTTTGTAAAAACTGCATTAAAAACTTCATTCAATATTCAAAGATTGATACAGGTGATAATCAAAATATAACTGAACTTATCAGCACAGACTATAAAGAATTATTTGCCGAGTGGAAAACTTTTCAGATCACTTCTTTTGTTAGTAATCTGAAGAATAGAATTAGAACTTCAGAAAACAAAATCAAAATAATTGTTCAAACCATCCCATGGCTCCCTAAGGAATTTAATGGAGCTATAAAAAACATTGCCGGTCAAGATGTAAAAGCACTTTCAGAAATAGCAGATTTCATCTCACCTATGATATATTCAGATCTTCTCAAAAGAGATTTAAGTTTTAGAAAAAGTTTACTGGATGATTTTAATAAAAGCAAAATTAATAATATACTACCGAGTTTTGATCTACTCGAGAATAGATTTAATAACGTGGAAGAAATTAAAGACTTTATTCATCGGGAATTTAGTGATAATTATATTCTTTTTCATTTCGGCAGACTTGTAATTACCAAGTGATTACTCATCCATATTAACTTCAGTTGAAAGATGCTTGAACCAATACTTGTATAAGCCCCAACTTGTAAGGGCAAGTGCTGAAATTAAGATCACAAAATAATCCCACCTTTGCATTATAGCTGACATAAGAACAAGAAATAAAATTAACTGCCAGGGTACGGCAAAACAGATTGCTATTAAATCTCTTTTATTTTCCGCATCAATTTTAGACCGCTTTTCGTCGGGAAATATGTTTTTAATTTTACCCCACCAACCAAATGGTCGGGTAGTTTTATAAAAATTTTTGAGTACACTTTCATCAGTGGGATTTGTTGCAAAGGTGCCGATTATCATTCCCAAAAAAGAAACTCCGCCTACTAAAAGGAATGAAAAATATTCAGTTGTATTAGGAGCAACTAACTGCTCAATAATTGCGGTGATCATACCTGCGGCAATACCGGCGGCAAAACCGTAACCATTCAACCGCCACCAATACCATCTAACAAGCAGAGGCACAATCAGTCCCGCACCAATACTCATAGTTATCCAGCCGTAAATTTCATTTATTGTTTTTAGATTGAATGTAAGAATCAATCCCAATGTAACAAGTATTACAGAAGACCATCTGCTTTGCAAAACCAGTTGTTTTTCAGTAGCATTACGATTTATAAAAGCCTGGTAAATATCTTTTACCCAATACGAAGCCCCTGAGTTTACAAGAGAATCAAATGTTGACATTGCCGCGGCAATCAATCCGGCTATGAGCAGTCCTTTTATTCCTACAGGAAGCATTTGATGAATAACAACGGGCAAGACCATTTCGGGATCTTCAATCACATTACCGCTTTGCACACCATAAGATATTGCCATTATTGAAATAGCAACTATGAAAGGCCATCTAAATGAGAGAAGAAAAATCCAAAACATTGAAAGCAAACCT
>JAENZU010000539.1 GCA_016841125.1 Melioribacter sp.
TGATAGAGTAAAAGGAGACAACCTTGTAAAACTTAGACAGGAATTGGTCTTCGATAAATATATTCATCCCAAAGAATTGCCGGCTGATGCAAAAACAGTAGGGATTCCGAAATCGTTTTTGGTGAATACTTACTATCCACTCTATTATAATTTCTTCACCCAATTAGGATTTAGAGTAGTACTCGGTTCCGAGCCCGATATCGAAGGTATTGAACGAAAGCAGGCTGCGTTCTGCTACCCGGTAGAATTGGCGCACGGTTTTTTCAACGATATAATTAAAAAGAAAACCGATTTCATTTTTATCCCGCACATTCTTGAAACATTTAATGAAGATGAAACTTTCAAAGACAGAACCTGCGTGCTGCTGCAGTCAGAGATTTATTACTTGAAATCTACTTTTAAAGATCAGCTTGAGCACACAAAAATTCTATCGCCAATATTGAATTTTGCAACCGGGTACGAAAGCTCAAAAGATGAGTTTATTTCAATCGCAAAAGATTTAGATGTAAGTAAACCGGAAGCATCGGCATCATTTGATTTTGCAGTTGGCGAACTTCAAGAGATGTTGAGAGAATTCACTCAAATTGGAAAATTAACTTTGGAAGAATTGGAAACCGATCCTGATAATTTTGCAGTTGTGCTATTCGGCAGATCTTACAATTCGTTTGCCGGAGAAGCAAATCTCGGTATTCCTCAGAAATTCACATCGAGAAATATGACTATTATTCCGCACGATTTTCTCCCTTCAGCCTATGAACAGAGTATGCGGCACATGTATTGGGGTACCGGTAATCAATTAATGAAAGCAGCAAATTATGTGAAAAAGCATCCTCAATTGTTCGGTACTTTTATAACTAATTTTAGCTGCGGACCCGATTCTTTTCTAATATCATATTTCAGAAATGTAATGGGAAGCAAACCATCTCTTACACTGGAATTAGATAGTCATTCCGCCGATGCCGGTATCAACACAAGAATTGAAGCTGCACTCGACATAATCAAAAGCTACCGCGAACTTTCTCGCGATGAGTGGGATGATCATCAATCAAACGGCTTCAAGCCCCTTGAAATAGTTGGAGATACTACAATAAAAGATTCTTCGGGTGAAGAGCTTACAATTTTCGATAAGAGAGTAAAAATGCTCGTGCCGAATATGGGACGGTTCGGAACTGAGGCTTCCGCAGCTGCTTTCCGGTTTGTCGGCATCAACGCGGAACCTTTGCCGATCTATACTTTCGAAACTTTAAAAAGCGGTCGTGGAACAACAACTTGCAAGGAATGTCTCCCGGCAATTCTCAATGCCGGCTCAATGCTGGAATATTATTATCAAAATAGACCGCCCGAAGAGAGAACACTATTTTTTATGGCAGAATCGAACGGACCATGCCGTTTGGGTCAGTACCATGTAATGCTGGAAGATATCATTCGCAAAAAAGAGTTGACCAACATCGGCGTATTTACATTGACTGACGAAAATTCTTACAGCGGCTTGGGTGATGAACTTGTAATGCGGTGGTGGGCTGCAATCACAATCTCGGATGTTGTTCAGGATATGCACCATGCAATTAAAGCGCTGGCTGTTAATCCTCAGGATGCTTTTGATATACTTGAAGAAGAGTGGCAAATAATTCTAGATCTGATAGAAAACGGCAAACTTGATGATATTTATAAGAAGCTTTGGATTCTCGCTTCCAGATTAAAAAATATCGACAGGCATAAAAAGATTGAAGATGCAGTTAAGGTTGCATTGATTGGAGAAATTTTTGTCCGCAATGATGAATTTTCGCGAGTGGATCTGATAGAGCAACTGGCGGAAAAACAGATTGTCTGCAAAGTAGCTCCAGTTGGCGAATACGTTTACTATTCAAACTATCTCGCAAAAAGGGACGGAGCCGGCGATGGTTATTCACTAAAAACAAAATTGAAATTTTTAATTCGGGATAAAATTCAAGTTAACATTGAGAAAAAAATTAAGGAAGCTCTCTCTTACTCGGGCTTTGTTCAATTTGAAATTACCGAAGCTGAAGATTTGATGAAGAATGCCGAACACCTTATAAGACCGGAACTTGACGGTGAGGCAATACTCACAGTTGGCTCGGCGCTTTACGAAATTATGGATCATGTGAGCGGAATAATATCAATCGGGCCTTTCGGGTGTATGCCTTCGCGTGTAGCTGAATCTATTTTAAACTCCGAGATGAATCTCGAAGGTAAACTTAAAGCTTCAAAAATCAAGCATCATAATTTTGATGATTCGATTGATGCGCTCCCCTTTTTAGCGATTGAAACTGACGGAAATTTATTCCCACAGATCATTCAATCTAAAATTGAAATTTTTACTTTGCAGGCTACACGGCTGCATGCAAAACTGAATGTTTCGCGAAGGAAAGATAGAGAAGATGCAAAAAATAAATTTGTCACTTTGATCTATAAGTTTTATCAAAACAAAATTAAATCCCCTTACAAACCGGATGTTTCCGGTGTTCCGGGAATAGCCGGAGAAGTTGAATAATTTTTCACAATTAATTTAGGAGGCAAAATGGCAGCAAAGAAAATTTTAATGCTGGTCGGAGATTTCGTTGAAGATTACGAAGCAATGGTTCCATTTCAGATATTAACGATGGTTGGGCATACGGTTCACACTGTTTGTCCCGATAAGAAAAAGGGAGATACAGTAAAAACCGCGGTGCATGATTTTATCGGAGATCAAACTTATGTTGAATTAACGGGGCATCGTTTTGCAATCAATTACGATTTCGATAAAGTTCGGCCCGCAAGCTACGATGCGTTAGTAATCCCGGGAGGCAGAGCGCCTGAGTATCTACGATTGAATGACAAAGTCTTAAAAATTGCAAAACATTTTATGGAT
>JAENZU010000003.1 GCA_016841125.1 Melioribacter sp.
GGTCAAACTCGTTACTCAAACTATTAGTATTCCCGTTATTGTCGGCGGAGGAATAAAATCCAGTTTGACTGCTCGGCAGAAAGTTAGAAACGGGGCAAAGATTATCGTTACCGGAAACTATTTTGAATCAGAATCGAATTGGCATCTGATTAAAGAATTTGCGGATGCAGTTCACATAAAAGAACCTGTAAAAGTTTAAAGTAAATGGAGATTACTTGAGTCACGCAGATTTCATTCGGAGTTCACTTAAAGAGAGCTCTGAAGTTAAATTGAGAATTGAAGAAGAATGTTCACAAAGTATTATTGACGCAATAAATTTATTGACTGAATCCTTTAGTTCGGGGAAGAAACTTCTACTTTGCGGCAACGGCGGAAGCGCAGCAGATTCACAGCATATCGCAGCCGAATTTATGATCAGATTGAGTCACGACCTGAACCGTCCTGCAATACCGGCTATCGCGCTAACAACGGATACATCGAATCTCACAGCCGGCGGAAATGATATCGGATTCGAAAATGTGTTCGAGCGAAATGTGGAAGGTTTGGGGAATACCGGAGATGTTTTGATTGCAATTTCAACGAGCGGTAATTCAATAAACATTATCAAAGCCGTAAATAAAGCGCTCGAAAAGGGAATGAAAGTAATCGGATTTTTAGGCGGCTCCGGCGGCAGATTAAAATCAATAGTGGATTGCCCTATCATTATTCCTTCGGAAAGCACGCAGAGAATACAGGAAGGTCATATAACTGTGGCGCATATTATTTGTGAATCGGTAGAAAGAAGTTTATTTGATAAAGAATGACAACCGATCATTTTTCAAAACCGTTTATTCAAATTGCCGGAATAATTGACGAACGCGAAGCTCAATTAATGATGGCTTGCGGAGTTAATTATTTAGGGTTTCCGCTTAGATTGCCCGTAAACAAGGAAGATCTTTCCGAAGAAGAAGCCGCAAATATTATTAGATCTATCCAGCCTCCTTTTTACAGCGTACTGATCACTTATCTTTATAAAGCCAATGAGATAATTCAATTTGCCGATGTGCTCAATACTTCAATAGTTCAGATCCACGGTGATATTACTATCGACGAATTGCGGAAATTGAAAGAGAGAAAAAAAGAAATCACCATTATTAAAAGTCTTGTGATAAATAATAATAATTTTGATGATCTGAAAAAGATCATCTCTGAAGACACCGAGTTTGTTGATGCGTTTATTACTGATACTTACGATCCTTCAAGCGGAGCCAGCGGTGCTACCGGCAAAACACACGATTGGTCAATCAGCAAACAGCTGATTCAACTAAGCAGCAAACCTGTTATTCTAGCCGGTGGTTTGACGCCCGGAAATGTGACCGATGCAATTTCGGAAGTAAAGCCTGCCGGGGTAGATGTCCACACCGGTGTTGAAAAATCTGACGGTAGAAAAGACATCGAACAGGTGAAACTATTTATTAAAAATTCTGAAGAAGCTTTTAAAAAGATAGGTTCGTTTACCGGTCAAGATCAGAATGGAAAATCTTCTTTGTAATCGATATCAATTTCCTGCTTTTCACTTTTAGGTTTATCAGCTTTCCTGTGAACTAAATTTCCTTCAACATAAATTGATTTATAAGGTTTAGTGGGGCATGCAAATTCGCAAGCGCCGCACCCGATGCATATCTTCTCATCAATTTCCGGAGCCAATAAATTCTTTTCATAAGGCACTGTGTGAACTGCTTTTGTGGGGCAGTGTTCCGAACACGCCGCGCACATTGTTTTATCCTTAAAAACAATGCAGTTCTCTTTTATCAGTTTAGCTTTGCCCAATTGTGTTAGTTTTTTGTCTTCAAGTTTTACGGGATTCAATGCTCCGGTTGGGCAAACTTCCGTGCACACAATGCATTCATAATTGCAAAAACTTATGTGGTAATCCATTCTCGGCTGCAGCATTGAAGTGAAGCCGAACTCTAAAAATGATGGCTGTAAAACTTTAGTAGGGCAGGCTGTCACACATAGTGTGCACGCTGTGCATTTATCATTAAACTCGACAATACTGTTTGAGCCGGGAGGGGAAACCGGAAAAAGTTTTAATTCAGGAATTGAAGTTTTTCTGAGAACCTTTAAACTATCCTGCGCATAAAGTGCGGCTTTTGTTCCTGCAAAAAATAATATCGACCCGGCAATAAAATTTCTTTTCGTTTCATCAGTTGCTGCCGGCTCAATTTTGTTTTCACGACGATAGACCACAGCATTCGATGGGCAAACCGTAAAACAATTTAGGCAGTTCACACACCGGCTGTAATCAATTATTCCATTTTTTGAATCGATACATTCCGATTTACAAACCCCCTCGCAGACTCCGCACGTGCTGCAGTTACTTTCATCAACCTTAATTTTGAAGAGTGAAACTTTCGAAATAAAACCTAAAAATGTTCCGACCAGACATACCGTATTACAGAAAAGCCTGCCGCGGTTTGCAGACAAATAAAGGATCAGAAATAAAACAAACCACGAAAAGAAAATTGTAAAGTATCCGACGGCTTTAAACTCAATTGGTTTGAGCCAATATTGATCGAACTTTTCAAGAGTGAATGCCGAAACGTTATTGATTCCGGTAAAAAGTGGATTGATAAAAGCAGAAATTATTCGTCCGAAATTACTATATGGATCTAAAAGAAGCAGCCCGAAGATATTCCCGAAAATGAATAGAAGTACCGCCCCGATTAAAAATCCGTATCGTAGAAGTTTTATCTCTTCGGAAAATGAAAAGCGAAATCGTTTCTTAATTTTTTTTGAAATTTTGGAAATAATATCCTGCAGTATTCCGAGTGGACATAAAGTTGAGCAGTAAACCCTTCCGAAAAAAAGAGCGAGAGTGATGAAAAGGATAAATGATATTCCCGCAAAAGTTAATGCTGCTGTTAAACTCAAAAATGATGGAATGAACTGTGTTAGTGCGATATCTTTTTGAAGCCAAGCCGGAAGTAAATGTTGGATATCCAAAAAAACAAGTGATAATACAGCAAAAGAAATTAAAGATATTGCAACTCGAAATTTTCTGAGGATTACAAAATTCATTTGCTAAACGATTATCCGCTTGATTGAGAGTTTGGATAGATCCTTAGTCCCAAGTTTCATGCTGTCGGCAATTCTGATGTACCCGATATCATCGGGCTCGTGACCGAAAATTTTGGAAGCCGCTGCATCCACAGCAACAATATCTTTTGAAATTAATAGTGATTTATAAGGAACAACATCATCAACTGTAACTCCGCGCGGTCCTCGTTTTGTAAGCACTTGGTAAGCGTCGACAATATTAAGATCGGGTTTGATGCCGAATGGAAAATCTGCTATGCATTGGTCTAGATCGTTGGAATGCCAATAACCTCTATCCCAAACAATTCCCATTAAATTCTTCATCGCTATGGTCAGCCGCGCACCGCTATGATGCTTTAATACCGGCACATTAATAAACACATCCGATTCCAAAATCAGCTCGTGTACTTTACTTTTTACTAATTTTTTTCCGCCGGAAATATCAATTTCATGATAGTAGCTTTCGCTGTTGCCGGGCACCATTTTGCCACCTGCATCTTTAACTGCTTTTTCAATTCCGCTGTTGGAATAGCAGCTCTGCCAATTATCGCAGGTGTGATCAAAAACATAAACATCTTTTGCGCCAGCCTCAAAGCAATGTTCAATAATTCTTGTAACCAGCTTTGGATTTGTGTTTGCCGCGCCTTCTGGTTTTACGTCCCAGCCTATATTTGGTTTGACTACAACCGTCTGATTTTTTGCGACATACTTTTTCATTCCACCGAATGCATCAATGGCTAGATCAAACATTTTTGCAGGTTCACCTCCTTTTACTGCTGCGAGGTCATAATTTTGCGGCGGCAATATTTGAGATGCTAATAAACTGCCGTAATTTCCTATTGCTCCTGCACCAACACTTACCGCAAATCCGGCGCCAAAACTTCTTTTAATAAAATCTCTTCTTTTCATATTTTTTTTATTTTGATGTTTATAAAAAGATACAATTATATTATATTAAAATAAATCGAAAAAAGGAATTTGAAATGGAAAATATTTTATCCTTAAAAAATACTTTTTACAAATATAGATCAGCGGTAATTGATCTGCTCGGTTTAACCGTAGTTTATTTTACTCCGGCTATTGTACATTTGGTTAATTACCCCATTTATTATCTTGAACCAATGAGATTGTTCGTAATATTTGCCATTGCACATACGTCGAAAAAAAATGCATACATTTTAGCTCTATCGCTGCCTATTTTCTCATTTCTGGTTTCGGCCCATCCCTCACTTATTAAAACGCTGTTAATTTCCGGCGAACTGGCATTGAATGTATTTTTATTTTATTTGATCTTTTTCAGATCTGGTAAACTTTTAGCCTCAATTGCCGGAAGTTTAATAATTTCGAAAGCGGCATATTACTTATTAAAATTTGCACTTCTCTCCGGCGGATTGCTTAGCGGCACTCTGATAGCAACACCAATTTTTGTTCAGATTGTGATGGTTATTGTTTTCTCTGTTTATATCAGTGCATTTTTCAAAAATGAATTTGAGGAAGATTGAAACAAAGTAAGCTTAAGTGCAGTTATTAGCTGTTTAAATTATCTGCCGCATAATTCATTTTTCAAAGAACTCAAATTGTTATCAAAGAGACTCCTAAGGGTTGTGGCAATACCCACAGGTATGCCCGCGGAGTCATTTTCAAATTTTCAAAAGTCTTTAAGTGTCAGTTCAATAAGATTCTCTAAAGATTTTTCTATTCGATCCCAACCCGTTTGAGAATTTAAATCGATCCCGTTAAATACATCTACTTGCCGCGATCTCAAAACCAGGTAATAAATTCCGCCCAAAATTAATGTTGCCGCCGCCGGAATATCCACCTTAGTTTTTCCGGTTATCTGTCCTATCCCGTTGAGGATTGCTACTCCTTGGGCTTCTCTTTCCTTTGCAATTGCCGAGGTTACCTCATTCTTTGTGTTTAATTCCCACAATAAGATCTCCTGTAATTCTTTGTTCGCTAAAATGTTTTTTAATTGACCGACGAAGATCTTCTTTGACAAACTAATGGCATCGTCCAGAGTTTCAATCTTCTCAAATTCAGAAGTGATTTTAGCGATGTTGCTGTAATAGTCTTTTTGTGTTATGTAAGCTTTCAGCAATCCATCCAAATCATTGAAGTACCTGTAAATCAGCACTTTGTCAACGCCCGCTTCTTTAGACACCGCATTTACACCAACAGACGTAAAACCATCGCGTAAAATTATTACGCCTACAGCGTCTATTAATTTCTGTTTGGTTGCTTCCTTATCTCTGGCCATAATCACTTTTTCCTTTTTATTATCATTCCACAATTTAAAATAATTTTAAGCCGTGAACCATTCCACCGGTCTTCTTAAGCTTACCGGATCAGGGTAATCATCAACGTAACTTGCGCGTACAATAAACTGAATGGGTTCACTTATACTTAATCCGGTTTGAACTTTTTTTCCGAACCCTTCTTCGAGCAATTGTGTCATCGGATGAAGTGCAATCAGTTTTTCTCTTGTTTTAAGAGCCATTCTTTGAAATATTCTGCCAGCTTCAATAATATTTTTGGGATCACTGCCGTCACAGGTTATTACTATCCAGCCTCCGTAACTTTTTAGCTGTTCCTCAATAATTCCAATTCCTTTTTCACGAAAACTTTGCGACATAACATTACTTTTATCATAAAATAATCTTACAAATAATGATGCAAATCCCGACATTTCCATTGAAGAGGGGGTCAATCCGTTACGGTATTTTTCGGCATCGGAGCTAGAGAAACGAATCCAATCGGCAAGCTCACTTTGGGCATTCTCTCTGAATGTTTGAATTTTATTTGCCTCCAGCGTACCATCGGCTAGAAACTTTCCTTCCTTTGACCCGGCTGGGAAATAGAAAATGTTGGAATTATTGCTGCCGCTGATAAATTTTAGATCATCCGAAGTTATTGATTTCTGCAGATGATTGCTCCTAACCGTCCGGCGAGATTCAATTTTGTTGAGGGGGTATTCAATTCGTCTATCTTTTACTAATGTAACTTCTGCAACCGCTTTATCTTTTAATGAAGAAGCCAAATAAGCTACATCGGCAGAATAACCGAAACTTCCGGCAGCTAATACCAAGTTTTCGATAAACGGACCAATCGAGAGAGTACCCTCTCTGTTTTCCGGGTCAACTGCCGGCAGCCACCGATCGGGGTTTGATTTTATTATCCATCTTCCCGGTTCAATAATATCAACTTCCCACGGTTGTGCATTGTGTCCGCTCGGAGCGAGGGAAGCGTATCTCAAAATTTCAAAATGATCTTTCTTCATTAATTTGTTAGTCATTATTGGTTCGAATTCCGAAATATTGCTTTCTCGTCCGATAGTGCCGCATGCATTTATCAGGGGAAGTGCGGCAGTAAGCAGCAGTCCTTTTCCCGCTGTTTGCAAAAATTCTCTTCTTGAAGTATTCATTTTATTCTCCTTTTTAAAAGTGCCAGCCTAGTTTAAGCGAGGCTTCGTATAAAAAACTCTTTGGTTTGAAGTTATCATTTCCTATTTGAATTTTTTCTGTTCCGGTTAGTGCCAGATGTCCGGCAGCCCAGGGATTGATGTAAAAATTCCCCCATAATTTCCAAATGTATCCGCCGCCTATTGTTAAAATTAAATTGTCGTAATCTCCTGTGTTCTTATCTGCTGAATTGAGCACACTGTTTTTCCAATATTCTAAACCGGTGCCGAGCCACCATTTTTCGAATTCGCTATTTTTCGATGCAGGAAAATAATCTACAAGAAGAGTATAAGCGTCGGTCTTCTGGTCTTCAAATCCGTCTGGAATAATAAACGACGGGGAATTGAAATGTGTGAATACTCCTCTTACTCTGAAATTATCGAAACCGCTCCATGCAGAAAAATAATATCCTCCAGTTATATAGGGTAAGGCATCAATTTCCAACCCGATTTTTACATGTGAACTTTTTACATTAGATTGCGCAAATAGTATAGAGCTGATCATGATCAATATTATTGCAAACTTCTTCATTTTGTTTCTCCTTCGATTAAAATAAAAAATTGTCACTTTATGGTGACAAATATAAGTCACCAACCGGTGACTGTCAAGTAATAAATTTTATTTTGCTGAAAAAAAGAAATTAGTTAAATATCAAAGAGATTATGAGAAAAAACTTAGTCGAAATTTTCATGGTATTTCTGTAAATTAAGTCAAATAAAAGGGTCGGCTTTATGAAAAATATTACTTTATTCATATTAATTTTGATCTCGTTACCGATACTCCAATCACAAAGCTTTTTCGGAGATGAACCATTCAGTCACACTTATTCAATAGTGGCAAGAGATTCAAGCACAGGCGAAATGGGAGTTGCCGTTCAATCGCACTGGTTTTCCGTAGGGAGTATAGTCTCGTGGGGAGAAGCCGGAGTAGGAGTAATAGCTACTCAATCTTTTGTAAATCCTTCATTTGGTCCGGGCGGACTCGAACTATTAAAATCCGGGAAAACCGCAGATGAAGCTCTCAAAATATTAATTGAATCTGATGAAGGCAGAGATTTGCGCCAGCTTGCGATATTAGATGCAGATGGAAATGCCGCTGCACACACGGGTAAAAATTGCATCCCGTTTGCCGGACACATTGAAGGAGACAATTTTTCGGTTCAGGCAAATATGATGAAAAATGAAACCGTCCCCGAGGCGATGCAAAAGGCTTTCACATCATCTAAAGGACCGTTGGCGGAAAGAATGATAGCGGCACTCGAAGCAGCAGAAAATGAAGGCGGAGATATTAGAGGAAAGCAATCCGCAGCACTTTTGGTTGTTAATGCCGAGGGTACAGGAAAAGTTTGGGTAGATCGTGCCATTGATCTTCGTGTCGATGATCATGAAAATCCGGTGGCGGAATTAAAGAGGATTCTAAAAGTTCATCGGGCTTACGACCACATGAATTCCGGCGATCTTGCAATCGAAAAAGGGGATATGGAATTGGCAGTGAAGGAATATAAAACCGCGGAGAAGATGTTTCCCGATAATCTCGAAATGAAATATTGGCATGCAGTTACGCTCTGTGAAAATGGAATGTTGGAAGAAGCATTACCAATGTTCGCAGAAATATTCAGCAAAAATTCCGACTGGAAATTGCTGACACCCCGACTCAGAAATGTGGGTCTGCTGAATGTAACTGATGATGAATTTAAAAGAATTATGGAAACTGTAAAATAAACATCTAATAATTTGGGTAATATTCTAATACGGAGATAAAAAAGATGTTTGTATCCTTAGTTAAAAATCTATTTGTACTTTTTGTTTTCTTCCTAATGATCTCAAATAATTTCGCACAATCCGATTCAACCTCAACTGAATCGGTTAAAATATTATTAGAGAACGGGGGGACAATTTTAGGAAAATTGATTGAAAAAGATTCGTTGCAGTATCGAATTTTAGATGAAAACCAAATAGAAATGATAATTCCGGCGGATAAAATTGAACGGGTTGAATTCATAACGGGGCGGGAAAAATTTAACAATGTGAATGATTCCCGGCTCCTTTTCTCTCCGACCGCTCGAATGCCGGATGCCGGGAGTGTTTATCTTTCGGTGGCAGAATTGTTCTTTCCATTCCTGTCAGTTTCTCCGTTGGATTTTGCCACAATCGGCGGAGGTATTTCAATTATACCCGGTGTAGAACACCAGTTCTACTATTTTGCACCTAAAGTTGGAGTTTCCTTCGACGACTTAAATTTTGCCGCCGGTGCATTGGTACTCAATACACTAAACTCGCCATCAAATGAAGATAATGTTGGGATTTATTACGGCGCTGCAACTCTTGATCTTCCCCGGGCTGGCATTACATTGGGTTTAGGTTATGGATATCACGGTGAAGATGTTGCAAGGGATCCGGCAATTATGGTTGGTTTTGAAATACAATTAACGGGCGGTTCATATTTAATTTCTGAAAATTGGCTTTTAAACAATTCAAAGTTTCAATTTATTACACTTGGAGTAAGAGTATTTGGGACACATTTCTGTGGTGATTTTGCGTTAGGAATGCCTTTGCAAACCGGTAGCAGAGGATTCCCGATTTTACCCTGGGTAGGTGTCGGTTACAATTTTTGATCATTAAAATAAAAAGCATCTTTGCCCGGGTAACATAATTTCTGTACTGCTTTTTCTTTTTTGGTAATACTAAAATTTAACTTAGCAGCCGGACCTTTAAGTATATTTATTCAGTTGGAATTTACTCTAGGATAAATTTGAGTTGTTTTAAATTTGTTCGCTCGGAATAGTTTTAAATTTCTAATCTTTTTGGAATATTTCGAGTATTTCTTATTGCTTCATATTTATTATTTTAGCTATAGTATTAAAACTTACATATTGTCCAATTATTCGCAATATTTGTGTTGGGGCTTTGCAAACATTGCAAAAACAACGCGATGACCAATATTGAGATGAATTTAGATGCGATTGATTTTTAACATTCATTTTTTGACTTAAAATTTTTCATTAAATTATGAAAATAGAATATGACTTTTATATTACAAATGGAGTAAATTGAAACAACATGAAAGATAAAAATAAAGCTATAAGAGTATTTACTGGTACAGAGTTGGAAGTTAACTTACTCAAAGAAGAATTAGATCAAATTGGGATATCTTGTTTAATTCAGAATGATTTCAATTCCGGAGTGCTTGCCGGATTTTCCGGAGGAGTTCCATCTGCAATTGATTTATTTATTCAAGAGTCTGACCTGAAGAAAGCAGAATCAATTATAAGTGAATTTATTCAGCGAAATAAAGAATAAATAATATAATGGCTGAACCAACATCTAAAGATAAATTGACGGCAGCCGCGTGGTTTTTGCGATCTCGTCATATTTTACTCTTAAATCATTGCTTAGCCCCGCAATCTTAAATTGCCGGATAAATCATACATGAGAATCGCAGGCAGTGATTTGATAAAAAAATGAAATTCAGAATTGCAAAAATAGATGATTTAGACACACTCAATAAAATTAGTGTTGAATCTAAGGCTTATTGGGGGTATCCGGAATCTTGGATTGAAAATTGGTTGGACGAACTAACACTCGACAAAGATAAATTGTCAAAACAGAATGTTCTTGTAATTGAAAATGAAAACAAAATAATTGGATTTTCTTCAATTGTTGAGAATAGTGGAAACTATGAGATACTTCATTTATGGATTTTACCGGAATATATTGGGAAAGGATTTGGGAAGAAGCTTCTGGAAAAGACCATTCGGACATTTACAAAGCCGGACAAGGTGATCATTGTGGAAGCTGATCCAAATGCTGAACCGTTTTACAAGAGTCAAGGATTTGTGACCTTTGATAAAGTCGAAAGTTTTCCTAAAGGAAGATTTCTACCGGTAATGAAAAAAACTTTTACCAACAATGGTTAAGAAAACTTTAGGACTGTGAGGCAGCCTAAAGAGGCGGATGTTCTTGCTAAGTTCTTCTCCCGGTTGGAAAATCGGAATGGTAAATAACAACCGTTCATAGCCGAGACGAAGTTAGCAATAAAATAAAACCGCATAGTCCTAAAAAAATAACATTATGACAAAGAAACAAAAAAAAAAAAACGAAATGATAAGAAATCAAATACTATTTATTTTGTTATTATTATTTACAATAAGTTGTAAGGAACAAAAACAAAATGAAATCAAAAACCAAAATGAAACTATAAAGGAAAAGACTATGGGAAATGATGAACCAAGAGTAACAGGTGTCGGAGGAATATTCTTCAAAACTGAAAATCCTGATAAAACCAAAGAATGGTATCAAAATAATTTGGGACTAAATACCGATAAATGGGGAACAAATTTTGAATGGTTTCAGGGTCGAGATTCTACAAAAAAGGGTTTTACTCAATGGAGTCCATTCGATAAAAAAACAAAACATTTCGAGCCATCTTCAAAAAACTTTATGATAAATTATAGAGTTGTTCACCTCGAAAAGCTTTTGGCAAAATTAGAAGAAAACGGAGTGACTATTTTAGACAGTATTGAAACATTTGAATATGGGAAATTTGTTCATATAATGGACAATGAAGGAAATAAGATTGAATTGTGGGAACCGAATGACGTAGAATACGAAAAGCTAGTTGAAGGAAGAACGAAATAAACAACTACCGCCAACACCGTGTATAATTAATTGCTTCAAAGTGATTAATTCACTGGCTTTTTCATATATTTATAATCTTTGTTAACTCGAAAGGTTCGTGTTTCTTTACACGCAACTAATCATACACAAACACGTTGTAGCACATTAAAAAAAACACTTGCAAACCAATGAACAGAAAAGAATTTACAAAAAGAAAAAATAGAGATATTAAAGCATTCATTTTAATATTTGCTGCATTTTTTACCACTAATGCCATTTCTCAAAACAGCTGGTACGATAGCCTTGAATATGGTAGCCACACAGTTGGATTTAAAGTTATTTCAACAAAAGATTTTTCAAGACCTTACAAGATTGGTAACGATTCTTCTTTTATACCAAGACCTATGCAAATGGGTATATGGTATCCGGCTAAATCCGATAAAACTGGTAATACTATTCATTTTGGTTACCTATTTGCATTAGAAAATTCTGATGAAACTTTGGAGAGGGTAGACCCCACCCTTGTAACGAAACCAAATGAGAAATACGAGCAATATTTTCCTTCCGACAAATTAGACCTGGTTTTTAATAAACCTATGTATTCAATACTTGAAGCATCTGCCAAAAAAGGAAATTTTCCAATCATTTTGTATGGAAGTTCTCAAGGCTCTTCAGGTTATGATAATGCTTTGCTTTGTGAGCAAATAGCAAGTCATGGATATATTGTTGTGACGGTAGCTTCAAAGGGGGCTTACTCAAAACAAATGCCTTTCAATGCTGAAGGAGCAGAAGCCCAAACCCGGGATTTGGAGTTTCTATTTGGTCAAATGTATACTTATCCGAATGTAGATATGCATAATGTAGGAACTGTTGGCTTTAGCTTTGGTGGATTAAATATGGTAACATTTTCGTTAAAGAATACACAAGTTAAAGCAATGGTGTCATTTGATGGCTCGATTTCATCGCCTGTAGGAAATGAAATTTTAAATTCGTATAGCTACCTCAACATTAAAAACTTCAATTCAAACTTTTTGGGATTTCTAGGAGATAAAAGCACTATTAATAACTTCCCCATCATGGAACAGGCTTTCCTATCCGATATGTATCTACTAAAGTTGTCTAAATTAAATCACCTAGACTTCTCTTCTTCTAATTTAATGATTTACGAACGCCCGGATTATGTGCACAAAGCATATATAGATATGGCAAACTTAACAGTAAAGTTTTTGAATCAGTATTTTAAAAACGATTTGGCTTTTAATCGAGCTCTTACAAACTATTCAGAAGACATATACTCTGAAGTAAAACAGAAAAAATCAAAGGGAACTCCAATAATTAGGAAAGAAGAATACATAAGCTATGTCAAGGAAAATGGGATTGAGAAAGGCATTCAGATATACGACCAGACTAAAAGTAGTTTTCCTGAATATCAATTATTTGATTACGATTCATTCAGAGATATTGGTTTTATGAAAATGATTGAGAAAGATTATGAAAGTGCAGTAAATGTTTATAAAATTTTGTTAGAAGAATTTCCTGACAACCCAGATAGTTACAGAAGATTAGGAGAGGCATATATGCAAGTCGGCAATTACTCTGAAGCCCGAAAACTAATTAATAATGGTTTAAAGCTTGATCCCGAAAGCCCTGCCATGACTGATATTTTGAGGCTAATAAATGAAAAGGATAAGTAGTATAAAACGTGCTACAACATTGTATATGCGATAATGCTCCCTACCGGTAGCACTACGCATATACTAAACGTTGCCCACAATTATGAAAAAAATACGAACACAAATAATGTTACTTGCTTTTTTGACAATCTCATTTAATGGATTTGCTCAAGACATATCATTTTTTAATGCTGACGGAGTTTTTTCAATTGGAACACAATCGAACCGAACTGCACCAATAACATTATTTGATATTGACAATGATGGAGATTTGGATGCACTTGTGGCAAACGGCAGACATTGGGCGGAACAAAACTTTCTCTTTTTTAATGACGGCAAAGGTGGTTTTAAAACAGCATTACCAATTTGGAAATTTATGGACGCTTCATATGCAATGAAAAGTGCCGACTTTAATAATGACGGATTTTTGGATATTGCAGTAGCCAATGATAACATAGAGAATAAAATATGTTTTGGTTCAGCTAATCTAAATTTTGACAAAGAAATTTCTTTTGGCTCAATATCCCCTTCACGAAATCTGGAAATCGCAGATATTGACAATGATGGAGATTTTGACCTAATACTCTCAAATAGAAGAGCTGAAAACGAAATTTGCCTAAACGACGGAAAAGGCAACTTTGAAAATATCATCACTTATGGCAACCAATCTGACCAAACAATTCAAACGAAAATAGTAGATATAAACAAAGACGGATTTTTGGACTTAATTACAGCTGAACGACAGAGTAAAAATAAAATCTTTATAAATGATGGAAAACATAATTTTTCAAAAGTAATAGAATTTGGTAATGAAGAAGATGAATCCCGTTCTATTGACATTGCAGATTTTGACAAAGACGGATTTTTAGATGTCGTAGTAGGAAATTTAGGTTCAAAAAACAGTATTTATTTTGGCGACAAAAATTTGAATTTTAAAAGAGTTTATGATTTCAAAACAGAGCGTTCAACGTTATCAATTAAAGTTGCAGATTTGAATAAGGATGGATATTTAGACATTGTTGAGGGAAATTCGGAGGAACGAAATTATGTTTTGTTAGGTCAAGGAAATGGCGAATTTATAGAAATTGGGTTACGCAAGGACTTAAAAGACGACACATATAACATAGAAATAGGAGACTTAAATTACGATGGATTTCCAGATATTGTGGAATCGAATTCTGGAACTTGGAATTTATATTACTGAACTCGGAAGAAATAACTGTGGGCAACAACGTGTATAATTAATGGCTGGTTATCGCCTAATTGCGAAAATACTCGCGGATTTTCTATTCGGTTTTTATTTGCTAAATTAGGTGCTTAAACACGCCACTAATCATACACAAACACGTTACCTGCAAGGCGAAGAGAGCACCTGCGATAATTAAAGGTCAACGATGGAAGATTAAAAAAGAGAAGATAACTGAAATGAAACTACTAAAAGATAAAATAGCACTTGTAACAGGTGGAACACGAAATGTCGGAAAAGGAATTGCTCTGGCACTTGGAGAAGCAGGAGCTACAGTTTATGTAACAGGAAGAAGTATTACTGAAAATGATGTCAAAGGTATTACGAAAGCAGGGGGGAAAGGAATTGCTGTTATTTGTAATCACGAAAACGATGATGAAGTTAAAGCCGTATTTGAACAAATCGAGAATAATGATGGTAGATTGGATATTCTTGTCAATAATGCTTGGGGTGGATATAATCGACTAAGAAATAGAAAGGAAAATTCAGGATATAAATGGAAAGCACCTTTTTGGGAACAGCCATTAGATTTATGGAACGAAATGTATAATGTAGGAGTTCGCTCAAATTACGTATCAAGTTTCTACGCTTCTAAATTGATGCTAAAACAAAAGCATGGATTAATCGTGAATATCTCTTTTTATGCCAGTCAGAAATATTATGGAAATGTCATTTATGGCGTTGCAAAAGCAGCAGTTGATAAAATGACAATGGACATGTCAGAAGAATTGAAAAAAAGTAAAATTACTTGTGTTTCGCTTTACCCAGGATATATCGATGACAAGAAAAGTAAGAAAAAACCTAATCCTAAAAAAGAGACATCTATATTTGTTGGAAGAGCAATTGCAGCACTCTCGTCTGATAAAAATATTATAAAGAAAACAGGACAAATATTAGTAGCGGCTGAACTTGCAGAAGAATATAATTTCACTGATATTGACGGAATTAAGCCAGAACCTTTTGATAAATTGTAATAAAGCCCAGCAGGTAACAAAGTATAAAAATAATAGCCGAATTAGTAGTAAATATGAACATTGTAGCCAGCATAAAATTTAATAGTGACTTGAAAAATTCGAGTTCCGCAATCGGCTACTATTCTTAATACAAACCGTTGTGTGTCAGCTGAAATAAACCGCCCGAAAATAGAATTTAACGAAAATGACAAAGAGCACAGAAATAAAAAGCAATAGACTTTTGTTAAGACCATTTGTTGAAAGTGATATTGAATCTGTATTTAAAGGACTTTCTCATCCTGACATAATTAAACATTATGGAGTTAGTTTTGACAGTTTGGAAGCAACAAAAGAACAAATGAATTGGTTTGCTGACCTTGAGAAAAATGGAACGGGGATGTGGTTTGCCGTATGTTCATTAGATAATAAAACTTTTTACGGTGCGGGTGGACTCAATGATTTGAGTAAAGAACATAAAAAAGCAGAGATCGGATTTTGGTTACTTACCGACTATTGGGGAAAAGGAATTATGACAGAAGCTATGCCAGTAATATGTAATTACGGATTCAATATTTTAGGTCTACATAGAATCGAAGGTTTTGTCGAGTCGGATAACACAAATTGTAAGAATGCAATGGCAAAACTTGATTTTCAACACGAAGGAACAATGAAAGACTGCGAAATTAAAAATGGGAAATTTATTAGTTTGGACATATACTCAAAAATTAAAACAGAATAAATAAAAGCCGAACACACAACAACGCCTATACGCAATGCCCTGCGGGACACTGCGCATAGCCAAACCGTTAACATTTATTTGAAAAGAAGATATTGTAATTCTATCGCAGTTGTAAGAGAATTATATAACTTTGATTTCTATTACAGTCATGAGAGAAATTGAGAATTTGAACTATGAATAAGCTTAAAGAACGAATATATATAAAACAGTGGCTGGATTTAAAACCGTATGATAGTCAAACTCCTACAGACGGATATTATTTAAAACTCTGCAATGATATCAAAAAGTCAATTATTACAAATAAACAATCATTTGCGCTTCAGATTTATTTAGACAATGATGAGATTGATGTATTGGCATGCTTTTTAACCTCTTATTTTGAGGATTTAGTTTCAGGTACAAATATTTGGAATACTTTTATTAAAGTTCATAAAAGACTTTATGGAAAGTATATGCCTTTTTACAAGGTAGATGAATATTATGAGCAAGAAATTAATTTATCAGACATATGCTTTTTGATTTGGTATTTTTTGAATACAATTCAGCAAGAAAAATTTATTGCTCCATTTAACGGCTTTATAATTGAAATATCTGATAAAGTAATGGATGTTTTTGAAAATGTTTGGGAAAATGCTCCCGAAAATGAACTATTAAAAACATTCTATTCTATTGATGAAAAGGAAACGGATTTTTATATAGCCAGGAACTTGATTGATAATGTTTTATTTAAATCTTATTTGTTTTATCCCGATTCACTTCTGGATTTAAGAGATAGTGAAATTGATATTTTAGAGGAAAGTGAAAATGATGAACACTTGCTTAATTTCTTAAACGAGAATCGAGACTACAAACTTCATAATACCTATACAAGACTGCTTGGATTAAAAGGTCAAGAATGGGTAGCTGAAATTTTGGGAGACAATCACATTCTAAGCGAATTTTTTCCAAAGATTTCTAAGAAAATAAGGGGCTATTTTTTCTATAAGGGTCAAGACAAAGAAAATGTTTTACTTGAGCACATTGCTTCTGGAAAGAAATTTAACTTAACTAAAAAATCATTTGACCAGTACGATAGCTTAAAGGATATTGATACCATTCTCGTTATGGGTATAGTCGAATGGGGAAATGAATGGTGGTTTTCTAGAATATATTTTCAAACTGAAGTTAATCCAGAACTAGTTCTTGATGAAAAAAATTCGATGGAAAGCAGAAGCGCTGTTAATTTTCTGGTCTATCAAAATAAAGACATAGACGATATTCTTGGCGAACAATTTAAAGCATTTAAAGAGTTCAATAATAACCAGCAAATTGCTTTTATGGATTCGGATAAAATTGAATCATTTATTAAAAAATATATCGAGTTCTTTAATAATTCCTTAAAACTTTCCCAAAAAGAAAAAGATGAAGCAAAACAAAGAGCTAGAGAGGATGGATACTTTGGAGATGAGCATGAAACAAAAGATTTTTCAGAGGTTTCAGAAAGTGGATTAGTATTTTTTAATCCTAAAAGCGGTACAGAAATTGCGTTTGCAGTTAATAGTGCTTTCCCTATGAAAAACAATTCGTTTTACAATGAGGAGGAGAGCGAAGAACACATCATGCGATTGTTTTTTGCTGAAGAATTATCAACTGAATTGGCATTGTTTTGCATTGATAATTTTAAAAAAGAATTGAAATTTTTTAAAACTTCTGAAGGCAAACTGTATCTTGATAATATTGATTTTTTGCTAAGATTTTGGAAGAGAGGTAATTATTTTACAAAACCTACAATTACATTTACTGGAAAAGATAATTAGGTACATGAGTATTCCAATTCACACCATCCCTTCGCTGCAAGGCACATTGGCAAAATGCTCAAAGTCAACTCAGCAACTAAATATTGCCAGGGAGCCTTTTCGCTCGTCGTACTCCAACGCGGACTGAGAGACAATGCAAACTTGGTAGATATGTTGATTGAGAATATAAACCGCCAGTGGCTAATAGCCAATATGGGAGTCAGTGGTTTGCAAAAAGTTAGTACATTTAATAAAAATTTTAACGGTCTGATTGGCAAGTGACTCGGAAATCCCAGTCTCCTCATATTAACAATCCGTTTTTGTAATTTAAAAATCGTGTTATGCTAAAAAGAAACAAGATATTCGCCTTTATTGTTTTATTCTCAATTGCTATTAAAATCAATTGTCAAGAGATACAGGTTGACCACGTTATTTCAGTAGTTTCCGATATCGATAAAGCGATTAATAGTTACACAGAAAAAGGGTTTAGTTTGAAAAAAGGGCAATTGCATAAAAATGGATTGATTAATGCTCATATAAAATTTAAGAATAATACTTCATTTGAGTTAATGTCGGTAAAGGGGGCAGCAACAGATGAAACAGCTAAAAATTATTTGGAGCTTCTAAAGAAAAGAGAAGGTGGAGTTTTCATAGCTATTTCGGGAATAGAATCTCATGAAATGGAAAGAAAACTATTAGATTTAAATATAGAATATAAAACCAGTATAGGAAAAAATTGGGATTATATTACTTTTCCCAAGACATCCGGTTTAGCACATTTCTTCTTTATTGATAGCCATATTACGGTAAAAGATTCTGCGAATATATTAACTCATAAAAATGAAGCAGATAAAATTCTAGAAATTTTTGTGGAGGGAGACGATTACGTTGTTGAATTTTTAAAAGGATTGGGTATTAAATACTTAGGAAAAAATACGGATACTGACTATGGAAAAGGAGATGTTTTTTCAACTGTGACTGGGAAAATTATTGTCATTCCAAAGAAAAAGATAAACGAACGACCAAGAGTTAGAGCAATTTTATTCGGGAAAGAAGATAATTCAGAAAGTTTAAGGATTGAATTGTAAAACTGCTCATACCACTCACTCAAATTGAATGCGAGGTTTTGTGGTTTGCTGACTAAGTTTTATCTTAGTAAAGTTGTTCAACGTGGACATGAAACAAGGCGAGCTTCCGCACAAAATTTAACGCGGGACCCTTAAGAGCAGCTTAATAAAAGGGCACCCTACTTAAAAAATATGACATTATGAAAAAGAAACAAACAAAACGAATATTGAGAATAGTATTACTTCTTGGAACCCTAACATCCTTGTTTTTTATGCCATGGATTTTGGTATGGGCTTGGATATTACCACTTCCGGATACAGTTCAGGAACAAGTTAATAAAGCGACTAATTATGGATTTGATTGAATTATTGTTTATGTGGATCAAGCTGGCAATCCGCCTGAGTTTTACGCAGCCGGTTGGCATGACCGAAAAAACAAAATACCTGCCAACCCTAAATCTTTGTTCAAAATTGCCAGTGTCAGCAAATTATATACAGCTGTTGCTGTTGCAAAATTGGCATATGACGGACGTATAACTTTGGACAAAACCCTTGCCGATTATTTTCCTGAACTCGTGGGACGAATAGAAAACGCCGATAAAATCACCGTGAGAATGATGGTTCAACATCGGAGTGGAATTCCAAATTATACCGACACAAAAAATTATTGGGTACATCCGAAACAAAGCGATAAAGAACGGCTGGATTTGGTACTTGATTTGCCAGCCAAATTTAAACCCAATATGGATTATGAGTATAGCAATACAAACTACTTATTACTTTCAAAACTCATAGAAAAAGTAACGGGGGAAAGTAAATTTCAATATATCAAAAAGGTGATTTTAGACCCTCTGAATCTAAAAAAGACTTATGGTTCTATTCAGGATGTGAATTTGAGTGATGTAATGAGCGGGTATTACGTGGGCTATGAAAACGACTTAAAGACTGATGATAATGGTGTAATGCTGGCTACGGCAGAAGATTTAGGTAAATTTGTTAGAGCTTTAAATGATGGCTCTGTATTTAAAGATAAAAAAGAACAAGAAATCTATACCTCAATTTACAAGTATGAACATACGGGCTTGATTCCAGGTTATCAAACGATTGCCGAATATCACAAAGATATAGATGCAGTTGTTATTCAATTCACAAATACTGTTGACTTTGAAGGTTACAACTGGAATTTATCAGAAATAATGTATAGCCGAATTGTAAAAATAATTAGAAATAAAAAATAGTCGTAACAATGTATAAAAATAACAACCGAGAAATTATTAAATTCAAGGGTTGTAACCCGATTCAACTTTCTTTGAATTCTACTGAAATAGAGCCCGCAATCGGCTGCCGCTTTTACACAAACTGTTAAAGCGTATAAACGAACTACAACATTGGAAAAAGTTACATGGATCTAAAAGACATACAAAAATATTTTGACCAGAAAATGCATGAACAAAATAATCTCCCGATTCATGATTTTGAAGGATATTCACCAGCTGAGATGGAGCTGATATTATACTTCACGTTCGAGGCAGACAGTCCGATAATACTCCAAAAACTCTCTGATTCTGATTATCAAAAAATTCCGATTCTCAATCAAATTAAATATTTATTGGAATTGATTGACAAAAATGGAGAGATTAAGCTAACCAGTAAAGGATTTTTACCGACAAAAATTGTTGCAGACCTTTATCAACAAAAATTTCTTAAAGATGAGTTTATTGAAAGAGGCATTTCAAAATTATACAAAGAGACTGATTCAATTACCGTTAACATTACGAGAATTCTGATTGAACTGGCAGGCCTCACTAAAAAACGCAACGGCAAATTGAGTTTAACAAAGTCTTCATCAAAACTACTTCATGATAACTACGAGTTGTTGCGTTTAATCATTTTGACATTCACCACAAAATTTAATTGGGCTTATTTAGACGGATATGGAGATAACCAAATCGGACAACTTGGATTTGGATTTTCATTAATACTACTATCGAAATACGGAAATGAAAAACGATTGGATTCATTTTACGCTGATAGGTATTTCAAAGCTTACCCGAAATTATTAGATTCGATTCAACCAACTTATGGAACTTTAGAAAGCTACTCAAGGGGGTGTTATTCAATACGTACTTTTGAAAGGTTTTTGGATTATTTTGGTTTAATTAATATTCAAGTGGAACGAAATGGACCAAATACTTTAAAATATATTTCAAAAACTGATTTATTTGATAAACTAATAAAATGCACGCCGCACAAAAAGCGGTTATAAAAAATTGCTCTATTTAATTTTACACCAAGTAAAAGTTAGTAGACGGAAATGTACTATGATAACAATCCACTCCGAAATGCCCTACCTTTTATATCCGTGGTTGTTTCCAAGATTATATTTACCGGAACATTTTAGTTAGTCGGCTATGATGGAAACTAACCTTAAAGATAAAACCATTGCGGTACTTCCCTTTATAAATATTAGTGCCGAAGATGAGAATGAATATTTCAGCGATGGAATTACTGAAGAAATTATAAATGCATTATCTAAAATAGAGCAATTAAAAGTCACTTCCCGAACATCATCTTTCTTCTTTAAAAATAAAGAATTTACGCTAAAGCAGATTGCCGATCAACTGAATGTTGAAGTCATGCTTGAGGGGAGTGTGCGAATTGCTTCCGGGAAAGTGAGAATTACAGCTCAGTTAATTCACGCAGCAGATGACTCTCATTTCTGGTCGGAATCGTGGGACAGAAAACTTGAAAATATCCTGGAAGTTCAGGATGAAATCAGCCTTTTAATTGCTGATAAACTGCGGGAGCAATTGGGACACCTTGAAATTAAAGAACATTTAGTAGAAAATAAAACAGTTAATCTTGACGCTTACAACAATTATTTGAAAGCAAGATATTATTTCAATAAATGGAACCCCGGAGACGTAAAAACTTCTATTGATTTATTTAACAGTGCAATTGAAATCGATCCTGATTTTACGGAAGCGTTTGTGGGTTTGGCGGACGCATACAATTTTATGGCAACAACACAATTTATGTCCCCCGAAAAAGCTTGGGAAAAAACAGTTGAGTACACACACAAAGCATATGCATTGAATCCTGAAAACCCCGGTGTGCATTACCTGTTGGCAAATCTTTCCTTTTTCACAGATTGTAATTTTGCAGATGCTTACAAGCATATATTAAAATCTCTGCAGCTAAAACCAAGTTACCCTGAGGCGCAGCAATTTATAGCATTTCTATACATTCTTTCCGGTGAAATGAAGAAGGCAGATCACCACTTGCAATTTGCTCTGGGCATTGATCCTTTAAACCAGGAAACCCTTTTTTACAAAGCATATTATTACTATCGAATAAGAGAATTTGAAAAAGCATTAAATATTTTTGAAGAGCTACTGAAAAAAAATCCTAAAAATATTCCTGCTTTTGTTGTTCATTCGTATTGTATGCTTTTTCAAAAAAGGTATGATGAACTGCTGCAAAGAATTGAAAATGTGCCTGAAGAAATATTAATTCCGCATGAGCAACTGGGAATTCTTTGCCTTACTAATATTTTAAAAGGAGGCAAAACAAATACCGAAATTTATTTAAAAAAGTTGGAGAAAGAATCTGAAAGTCCGGCAGCTTTCCAGGCACATTCATACCTGTTTCTAGCATATGCAAATCTTAGAAAATTTGATGAAGCTTTTAATGTATTAGAACAGTCATTAAAGTTGAAATCTTCAGTACTGCTTATAAGTTATTCCGATCCCCTGGTGAATGATCTGGTAAAAGATAAAAGGTATGCAGTTTATCATAAAAGACTATACGGACATCAAAAATCTGTTTCGAAAAAAAAACCTTTACTCGACCAAAAAACGGCAACAGAGTTTGCCGAAAAAGTTCTGGTTTTTGTTAAAACAGAAAAGCCATATTTAAATCCTTCCATTTCCCTGCGAGGTTTGGCAGATCAGGTTGAAATTCACCCTAATCAACTTTCATGGTTATTGAATGAATATTTAGGGCAAAAGTTCAACGAATTTATAAACCATTACCGGCTAGACCATTTTAAAAAACTGGCAAGAAAACCGGAAAATGCCAAAATTTCCATAATCGGACTCGCTTATGAAAGCGGTTTCAATTCGAAAACCGTTTTTAATACATTCTTCAAAAAGGAGTTGGGAATTACACCCGTAGAATACCTGCAAAGTTTGGATCAAGAAAAAAACAGTTCGCATTTATAAATCCGAATCCCTTTAAAGTTTTTCCGAACGACTGAGCTCTCGTCTGCCCCTATATTTGTTTTCGAAAACATTTTTACAATTAAAATATGAATGCAAATAAAATGAAAGCGATTGTTGCAGCCGGATACGGAAATCATCAAGTATTGAAATTAAGTGAAGTAGAAACTCCGAAACCAAAGGAGACTGAAGTGCTTGTAAAAGTTCATGCATGTTCCGCAACTACCGCAGATACCATGATGCTCTCCGGAAAACCTTATTTTACCCGATTGTTCGCCGGAGTAATAAAACCTAATCATCCCATTCCCGGTACCAGTTTTGCCGGCGAAGTAGTATCAATCGGCGAAAAAGTTACAGCATTTAAAACCGGCGACAAAGTATTTGGAGAAACCACTTTGGGGTTCAGTACCAATGCGGAATTTGTTTCTATTCCAGAAAATGGGGTAATTCTAAACAAACCGGAAAATTTGTCATATGCCGATGCAGCACCAGTGTGCGATGGTCATTTGACCTCCATTAATTTCCTTAGAGAGATCGGTAAAATTAAGGCCGGTCAAAATGTTCTTATTAATGGAGCGTCCGGAAGTTTGGGAACTGCAGCCGTGCAGCTTGCAAAATATTTTGGAGCAAAGGTAACGGGTGTTTGCAGCACCGCAAATGTTGGATTAGTAAAATCTTTAGGTGCAGATCACGTTATCGATTATAAAAAAGAGGATTATACAAAATCTGAAAAACGTTACGATTTAATTTACGATACTATTGGAAAAAGTTCGTTCAGTAAATCCAATAGGGTACTTAGCAAAAATGGAATTTACATTTCGCCTGTATTGAAATTTTCATTGATTTTACAAATGATACGTACTTCAATAGTCGGCGGTAAAAAAGCAAAATTTGGTGCATCCGGTTTAAAATCAAATGCCGAGCTTAGAAAATTACTGACAGAATTAATGGAGATTTTTAATGCTGGAAAACTTAAAACAATTATTGATCGCCAATTTCCGCTTGAAAAAGTAGCACAGGCGCATGAATATATAGCGGCAGGACGTAAAAAAGGAAACGTTGTAATTATTGTGGAATCGTAATAACGGAAAATGATGAGTAAAAAAGAAAAAAGCGCAGGATTGATTTCAGGTATTTCACTTATCGTGATGGCAATAGCCGCAGGATTTTCATACGGGTTTGTGCAAAATGAGTTGCTTGGTAAATCTGCTGAAATTACGTGGCAAAATTTGGCAGTAAATAAATACTTGTTTTTAGCCGGTATAACAGGTTGGATAGTGATTATTATAACCGATTTGATTGCAGCCGGTGGGTTGTATATTTTTTTCAAAAACCGATCAGCGCGAATTTCGCTAATAGCAGCTATAATCAGAATTTTATATACGCTGATATTATGCGCTGCCGTCTATCAACTAATAGGTATTATTCCTTTTTTACAAGAAGTTAAAACATCATTTGAAATTAAGTCGCAGTTTGCATCATTTGAAAAGATATGGTCGGCGGGGTTAATTCTTTTTGGATTTCACCTTCTGGGTTTAGGGTATCTTTCGGTAAAATCCCAATTCGTACCCGGGTTTTTAGGTTACTTACTTTATATTGCCGGAGCTAGCTATATACTGATCCATACGGCAAAGCAATTTGCATTATTCAGTCAGAATGTTATTGCCTCAGTCGAGACTGTACTGGCTTTCCCGATGGCTCTAAGTGAAATATTATTAGCTCTTTGGTTAATTTATAGTGGATTGAAAAGCTCAGAAAAGCGTAATAATTAAATCATGAATGTGATGAAAAAAGTAATCAAAATATTAATACTTACTCCTGTAATATTGATCTTATTGTTCTTTGTAATTCTGTCAGTTAAATATTCACCAGTTTATGTTTACCGTTTGGTGACATTAAATGTGGCTGATGTTGACGACTACCAACATTTCGATAACCGCACATTGAGAGGGGCTCAGAATACTTTTGAATTTAAAAAGAATCCGGATGAAGCATATGTGGAATCTTTATTCTACGACAGGGTTATCCAGTCGGGCTGTACTGATTTTGATGAATGGGCAGAAAAATCAAAAACTACAGCCCATGTTTTTATCCGCAGGGATACAATTATATATGAAAAATATTTTAATGGGTTTACGAGAGATTCCTATTTTCATTCGCAATCGATGGCAAAATCATTTATCTCATTTTTAATTGGTGCTGCTATCGACGACGGTTTGATTAAAAGTGTGAATGACCCGATGACAAAGTATATACCCGAATTAACAGAACGTGACCCGCGATTCAGGAAAATTACCGTAAAAAACCTGCTCGAAATGCAGTCAGGGTTAAAATACTTTACCGGATATTTTCCGGGGACAAACATTGAACTGCCGTGGCACGACGAAGTAGTGGGTTATTACCACGATAATGTAAGAAAACTTTTGCTGGAGGATGTTGAAATCGAATCCGAACCGGGTAAATCGTTTCAATACTGCAATTACAACACCAGCTATTTAGGATTAATGTTAGAGCGAGTCACAGGCAAAACAATCTCGGAATACCTTGAGGAAAGATTGTGGTCACAGATTATGGAATACGATGCCCTATTTTCTATCGATAGTAAAGAATCCGGGTTTGAATATATGCCAAGCAGATTAATAGCCAGGGCAATTGATTATGCCAGGTTTGGCAGGTTATTTTTGGCGAACGGAAATTGGAATGGAAGACAATTAATTTCGGCATCCTGGGTAAAAGAATCAACTCTTAAAGACAATTCGGTCCCTCCAGAGCTTTCTCCCGATGAGTCAAGAGAAGGCTGCGAAAGAACTTATTATAAATATCAATGGTGGGGTCATTCTAACTGTGATTCAACATACCAGTTTTTTGCGAATGGAAACCTTGGACAAATGATTTATATTATTCCGAGTGAAGATGTTATTATTGTTCATTGCGGAAATTCAAATGAATTATTTAGTGCATATGATTTATGGCATGCAGCGGATTGCATAACTTTTTATGATTTTCATCGGTTATTCTTTAATCAAGGGGTGGATGAAGCTATTCGGGAATTTCGTGAAAAGAAAAATCAGAATCCGAATTATCAACCTTTTGATGAAAGCTTTTTGATGGACAAAGGATATGCCCACTTGAATGCCGGTAAGGTAAAAGATGCAAAAAAAATATTTGCATTGAATGTTGAATCTTACCCTGGGTCTTGGACCGTTTATAATAACCTGGCTGAAGCTTTTAGCAAAAGTGGCGAGGCTGACTCTGCCATTCAGTTTTACAAAAAATCACTAAAATTAAAACCAGAAAATAATTGGGCGACCGAGAAACTAAAGATGTTCAAATAATTTTTTACACTAATAAATAGGAGAATAAATTATGAATAGACTAATCACGCTAACGATAATCCTTGTCCTTTTACAATCCGCCTTTGGACAGGATAACATAAATAGAGGTGACAGCCTCAAAAATGAAGGGCTTCTTATGCCTGCCTTAATGGAATATGCAGGAGCAATGCAACAAAATCCTTCTGCAGAAGTTTCTTATAAGCTGGCTTCAACTTCGGCACTTTTGTGGACGTCTCATATGCGGGATACTTCTTTCTATTTTCTGAACTATGCACTTCAGAATGATTCAACATTAACACCGTTATATGACCCTGAGTTTTTGAGTCTTATTGATGACCCCAGGTGGGAGAAGATTGAAAATAGTCAGATTAGAAAATATGAAGCTAAAAATGAGCCCATAAAAAATGAACCCTTCGCACGAGAGCTTTTTCGAATGATTATAAAAGATCAGGGATTTATGTATGCGGGAAACATCGAAAGAAGAAAATACATGAAAAATGGAGGTTATTTCAGCACGCCGGCTATCTTTCCCGTTCTCGCTATGGAAGAAAAAAATAAGATGGAAAACGAAAAGAAACTATTGGAACTTCTGGACAAATATGGC
>JAENZU010000540.1 GCA_016841125.1 Melioribacter sp.
TCGGAAGCATAATCTTTTTTCAAATTGTCTGTGTGAATAATGTAATAAATAGAACTTCCGATAAGCGCGGTGCTTAGCAGACCGACACCGATGCCAAGTGTAGTTTTACCGGCGTAAAAATGTCCCCAGCCCGGTAAAATTATCGATCTCAAAACTGTATTAGCAAATTGATCTTTAGCAGTGTTAAACGGACTTTCAGTATTATCCAATGCAAGCAGAGAGTCTATTCTTTCATCTCTGATATTAATAACCCTTTCGAAATCTGCACGAATGCCCGAGAAGAAGTTTATAATTTTAGGTGAAATTTTTGAGGTATTCGGCGAGTAATTTCTATCAAGTTCAAGTATTTTGAAAAAGGAATTTTTTGAGCTGTCTCTTTCTCCGATTGAATAGAAGCTTACTGCCCTAATTTCCTGAAGTTCAATCTGTAATTCGTTCGATAAATCAGGATTACCCAAAATAAATTCATTCGAAAGTGTGATCGCTTTTGAGTAATCGTTGGAGCGATACGCATCTTGAATTTGGCTAATATTAAATTCTTCCTGCGCGTGTATTAGAGAAACAGAAAAAATGATAAGCGTAATTAAGTATCTGTTCATTATTTAAGTAAAAGCATAGATTTTGTTTGAACGAAATCTTTGGAACTCAATCTATAAAAATATACTCCGGCTGCAACTTTTTCTCCACTGTTATTTTTAGAATCCCACACAACCGTATACTTCCCTGCGGATTTTTGTTCATTTAAAAGAGTTTTTACTAATTCACCGTTTGAAGAATAAACAGCCAGCTTTACTTGCGATTCATCTGGAATTTCAAACGAAATGGTAGTTGACGGATTGAAAGGATTGGGATAATTTTGAAAAAGCTCGAATGTAGGATTTTTAAAAATTTCATCTTCCGCCCGAACAATGCCCCCCCCAATAGCAAGAACTTCAATTTCACTAACAGGATTGTCGTATTGGTCATAGCCCCCGAATACATAAATATTATTCTCAAACAAAACTGCACTGAAATTAGATCTTGCAATATTCAATGGCGGACCCGGCATAACGTAATTTGCAGAATCTGTAACCCTTAAAATATCAACAGAATTTAAAGCTTGCGAAGTTTCATTTAGACCTCCGATCAAATAAATTTCATCGTTATCGGGAACTGCAATTGCTTCTCCCTGCGCCCGCGGCACCGAAAGTAATGGATAAAGTTCCTCCATATTCTGCAACGAATAATCAATTCGATGAATTTTTTGTGAGATTCCATAATGGACTCCGCCCATTATATAAATCCAATCACCAAGATATGCAGTCATTATACTGATGGGTAAAGGATTCGAACCGAATGCTGTATCGCCGTCGAATACTGTAAAATCATTTACGTCATTTAAGTTGAATTTAGAAATAAACGGCACGTTGCTGAATGTTATTCCACCGATGAGGTAGATATAACTATCTTTTACAAATCCGCTCGGGAAATATCTGTCGAAATAATCGTGAATGATTGCAGTATCCGGTACCGCATTTGTATTAAAATTCCATTTTTCAACAATCTTATTTGATGAAGGCGAATACTCCGTTCCGCCGGCAATATATAAATTATTATTGTAGATACCTGTTACAAATTCCAGTCTAGGATAAAGCATGTTAGTTTCGAATTGCCATTGCTTCGTGGATGGATCGTAAGAACTGATCCATTTCACTGGCATTTGAACAGAATCTGCATATCCGCCGATCAAATATATTTTATTGCCATGTACTACGGTTTCACTTCCTGCTCGGGAAACCGGCATAAAGTCAACAATTTCCCATACCTCTTCCTGCGCGTAAAGCGACGCAGCCATAAATAAAATTGCAATATATTTGCTGATGTATTTAGTCATAATTCATTTCACTTTACATTCATTGTTCAATTTGTATGCCAAAAAAGATATCCTATAGATTATTTGCAAATGAGTAATCGATTACCAATGTATCCATCCTCTCTAAAACTATTTTTTGATTATAATCATTATACTCAGGATTTTTAATTGTTAAAGAATATTCGCCTTCGTTGAGTATAATATTTTTTTCAAGCGGTGTCTGCGCAACGAATTTATTGTTGATATAAATATCTCCCCAGGGAAATACTTTGCATTGCAAGTAAGCAAATGAATTCTGGAAATTAATGTTTATTTCCAAAGTAGAATCCTCTTTTACATCAACCTCCTTCAATATCTCAGGGTATTCAGGGTGAACAAATCTAATAGTATGTGTGCCGGCTGCGATTGTTACCGGTTCTTCCAATGGAGTTGTTCCGATTTTCTCATCATCCAAATAAATATGTGACCAGGGGAATGATGTTAACACTACATTTCCATATTTCGGTGAAGTCTCAATTTCAGGCTTTGTATTTTCTTCGGCAGTCTCCAACGGCGTCGCATTTCTTTCCGTATTTAAACTGTTCTCTTTATTATTGGGGTTAACAGCAAAATTAGGGCTGGCAGTTTCATTGTTATCGGGTACTTCCTGCTGCACTTCCGGATTTTCAATTTCATTTTTTGTATCGGCTTCACTATTACTTACTACAGGTTGATCATTTGAAGGGACAACAGTTTTAATATTATCTTTCGGAAAGAAAAAGATAGAACCTATTATAACCAACAAAAATATTGCGGCAGCAGAAATCCAAATTTTTGATTTACTTCTATTCCCGTTGAATTTCTCCTCACCTATAAAAATCTTTAAAGCATCCTCTGCCGAAGTTACTCTCTTTTGAGGATTGTTATCCAGCAAACTTAACAAAAGATTTTTTGCTTCAGGGGCAATCTCATTTAATTGTTCGGAGAGTTCTTCTTCATTAAAATTTAGAATACTATTTATGGTCCGGTTGAAGT
>JAENZU010000541.1 GCA_016841125.1 Melioribacter sp.
GTAATCTTTTGCAAGATGCAGAAACTTAGCAAGATGCTCTAACTCTCTTTTCATATTAGTGTTCAGTAAAGTCATGTAACCTTCTCTTCCGCCCCAAAAAACGTAGTTCGATCCGCAAAGTTCAATTGTTGCGTCTAAAGCATTTTTAACTTGAACTGCGGCATGAGCTAATACTTTAAAATCGGGATTAGTAGCTGCACCATTCATATATCTTGGGTGACTGAACAAATTTGCTGTTCCCCACAACAATTTTACTCCCGATTCACTCTGCTTAGCTTTAGCGAAATCGACTATTGCATTTAATCTTTTTTCGCTTTCCAAAATAGTCGATCCTTCTTCAACTAAATCAAAGTCATGAAAGCAATAATAAGGAACACCAAGTTTGGTGATAAATTCAAAAGCCGCATCCATTTTATTTTTTGCTTTTTGTATGGTATCGTCAGCAGAGTTCCAGGGCAGCACTCTTGTTTCTCCTCCGAATGGATCTGCACTTGATCCGCCGAAAGAATGCCAGTACGCTACAGCAAACTTAAAATGCTCTTCCATTGTTTTACCTGCAACTACTTTTTCCGGTTGATAATATTTGAATGCCAGCGGATTCTTTGAACCTCTCCCCTCAAATTCAATTTTACCAATCCCTCTAAAATATTCTTTATCACCAAGTATTATATTCATTGAAAGACTCTCATTTTTTTGTTGTAATAAAATTCTAAAAACAATATAATTTCTTAGTGTTAATTTTACAATATGGTTCGTTTATTATTTACACTTCAACCTAAAAGGAAAGTTAATGTCGCATACTGCAAAAAATCTAATTTCAAATCTTTCAGTGGATTGTGTGGTTTTTGGATTTCGTAATAACCGGCTGGAAGTATTGCTTATAAAACGAAAACGTAATCCGATAAAAGAACGATGGGCTTTACCCGGCGGTTTTATATTAGCTGATGAAACTCTGGACGATGCTGCAATTAGGATTCTTGAAGAGACGAGTAATGTTAAAAATATTTATTTAGAACAGGTTCACACCTTTGGTGCTGTGAATCGCTTTCCTGCCCGTAGAGTGGTGACAGTTGCATATTTTGCGTTAATTGATCCGGAAAAACATTCCCTAAAACCCGGAATTGACACAACTGATGCACAATGGTTTAACGTGACTGAAACAAAGGGTATGCCTTTTGATCACGATGATATTTTGAACAAAGCGCTTATCCAGCTGCGGCAAAGTGTAAGATTCAAACCTATCGGTTTTGAATTACTTCCTATAAAATTTACCCTTACTCATCTGCAGACATTATATGAATCAATTATTGGTATGCATCTCGATAAAAGAAATTTTAGGAAGAAAATTTTGAAAACCGGCTTACTAATTCCTTTAGAAGAATTTCAAAAAGGAGTTTCTCACCGTGCCGCACAACTTTACAAATTTGATTTACACAAATATAAAAAGCTGGTAAAAAATGATTACTCATTTCAAATATAAACGGTAAAACTTATGAAAAATTTACTATTGGGATATGATATAGGGAGTTCATCAATTAAAGCAGCGTTGCTAAATGCAGATTCGGGAGAGTTAATCGCTTCATCTTTTTCACCCAAGAGTGAAATGAAAATTGATTCACCTCAGTCAGGCTGGGCAGAACAGAATCCGGAAATTTGGTGGAATCATATTATTGCATCAACAAGAGAAGTTTTAACGAGTATTGATGATATTGGCAAAGTTTGCGGAATTGGAATTTCATACCAAATGCATGGTCTGGTTGTAGTTGACATAGAACATTCGGTTCTTCACTCCTCAATTATATGGTGCGACAGCCGCGCAGTTGAAATTGGAAAACGAACAGCAGATAAGATCGGGAATGATGAATGCCTGAACTCTTATTTGAATCTTCCCGGAAATTTCACGGCATCAAAATTAAAATGGTTAAAAGATAATAAGCCCGATGTTTACAGCAAGGTTTATAAGTTTATGCTTCCCGGAGATTTTATTGCAATGAAATTAACAAATGAAATTACAACCACCATTTCAGGATTGAGTGAGGGTATACTTTGGAACTTTCAAAAAAAGCAGCCGGCTTATGAATTGCTCGATCAACTTGAAATAGACAAAGAGTTAATACCAAGGATTGTCCCCACATTTGGTATTCAAGGGTACGTTACTGAAAAAGCTGCCGGAGAATTGGGAATTAAACCGGGAATTCCTGTCGCATATCGCACGGGAGATCAGCCTAACAATGCTCTCTCATTAAACGTTTTGAAAGAAGGTGAGATTGCCGCAACGGCAGGTACATCCGGCGTTATATACGGAGTAACTAAAAATAAATTCATCGATGCGAAATCTCGAGTCAACTCGTTTGCGCATGTAAATTATTCAACTGATGAACCTTACACAGGAGTTCTATTATGTATTAACGGAACGGCAATTTTTTATAGATGGCTGCGTTCAGAAATATTTAAAAATAATTATGCTTATGAGGATATGAACGAAATGTGCGGTGAAGTCCCGGTCGGTTCGGATGGTCTCATTACTCTCCCTTTCGGCAACGGGGCAGAAAGAAGTCTGATGAATAAAAATATCAACTGTAATTTGATCGGCATTGATTTCAATAAACATACAACTAAACATATAATCCGGTCCGGCTTGGAGGGAATTACATTTGCTTTCCGCTACGGCATGGAGATAATGAAAGAAACCGGCATGGAAATAAATGTGGTAAAGGTTGGGCATGCTAATTTATATTTAAGTAAAGAGTTTGCGCAGATGTTTTCCGATATATGCAATGTTGAGGTTCAAATATATAATACCGATGGAGCAAATGGAGCAGCTCGTGGTGCTGAAATAGGAACCGGATTTTATAAAACATTTGA
>JAENZU010000542.1 GCA_016841125.1 Melioribacter sp.
GCTATTTCGTATTGTGTCTGCTCGTAACTTAGACCACAACGCAAAAGAATCTGTTCCCAAAATGTAGCAAATCTAATAGTCGGATCACCATATTCAAACCCGACTGAAAATCTTTGCAAATCCCTTAAATTGTTTTGTTTTAAACTGTTAACCTTATAATCAGTCCAAGGTTGAAACAGATAATCCAAAGTTACTAAATAGTTATTGCCGATACGAGCACTAGTGCCTAAAATTAATTTATAAGGAATTTCTGTATTAACCTGATTAAGCGTCTGCGTATTCTGACCGACTGCAGTTGCTGAAGTTATAGACGTATCAGTTTTTAACTTTGCAATATAATTGAATGAAGCGCCAATCCTAAAATCTTTTACATTTTTCCAGCCGAATAATTTTGCTAAATCTCCGCTAAGAATACCGGAGTTAATTCCCATTCCGTGATAATCATAATTTTTAGTGAAGGCAACATCCCTAAAAGATGAAAATTCGACAAAATCTATCGAAGATTTATAATCAATATTGCCAGTGTAATATTCATATGCGACACCAACAATAAAATCCAGAGGTGTTTTGTATGAACCGCCGATAAAAACTTTTGTCAGCCCGCCTGATCCGGAATATTTCTCGGTGTAATTATCCGCAGATGCAGAAGTCACATCATTAACAATTTCATAAGCTACGTTTGTAACAGGAGCCATCCCGAAGGCGGCAGCAATTCCATATTCAGTATCGATTGGGAAACCAAAAGTAAATCCGGAAAACTTATAATCTGCATAATAGGCGGAACTAGCATTATTTTTCTGCAATGACGCAGAATAATTTAAGCCAATCTCAAACCTTGTTGTACCAATATTAAACCACGTTGCGGGGTTGGCAATATTTAGTTGATTGTTATCGGCATAAGCCGCGTTTAATCCGCCCAATCCAAACTTTTTTGCAGAATTGGTAGTAATCAAGTCACCTAATCCATAACGTGAATAAGCTGAACCGTTTTGAGCAAATAGGGATGTGCAAAATAACCCAATGATTAAAATATTTATAATATTTTTTAACATTTTCATCAATCTCTGTTAGTATAAATTAATTCAAGTCTCGGGCGCATATTTACATCAGCAGCAATGCTTCCGTAAACGGCAAGATAACTAAGCGACCTCAGCTCATCCGACAAACTAATTCTAAAACCTTCATTATCAAAACCGTTAAGCCAAAGTTGAACTATCGTGGAGACATCCCCTTTATAATAAGTTCCGCTCTTTACTAATTTATAAGTGGAAGTATTTGCAACAATCTCATTGGCTGTGCTGTCGGCAAAGATTCGAACATTAATTGTGTCCGAAGCAACGCTGGCTAAATTACTTTGAGTTTCGTCCGCATATAAAAATAAAGATGCTTTATTTACGAGAGCATTCTGAGGGATCTTGCTCAAATCGAATGTTACTCTTCCCTTTGTAGAAATTCCGCCGTGAAGTAAAATTTTATCTGCGGGCACTGTGGGCAAAGACCAATCCAATACGTGTATATCCGCACTCGGGATAGATTCAATTGTATCAACAATAGAATTTATTTTTTGAAATTCAACATTAAGTTTTGCAAACTCCCCGGTTCCGAAACTTGAAAGCGCCTGAAATCCAACAAAACGCTGAGTTCCTGCAGTCGGCTTAAATACCAGACCGTCATTACTAAATGCTGTGTTATCCCGGCTATTTTTCATCCATTTAAGCACAAGATCATTTGGTAATTTGAACGTAATAATAGAATCGGTGTAAGTTCGCTCAGTAGAAATATCAGTCTGATTATAACTCAAATTATTTAGGCTATCTTGATTAAAACTTGCTGGTGTCCAGGTTTCCGTTATCTCGTGCACTGTAAAATCAAACTCGGCAGTTGTACCATTTAAAAAGTAATTAGGAATTATCTTAACGCTTGCGCTGAGAACTTGAATACTGTCACTATCCAGATAAGCAGTAATAGAATCGGGGATCCCGATAAAAAATCTCAGCAATCCGGTTGATGTAATCCGGTCATCCTTTCCAATAATAATTCTTGAGGAAGCTCCTAAATTTAAGCTATCAACAAAATAAGCAGAATTCTGTTGGAACGAGGCATCTCTACTATTTATAGAATCGATTTTTATCAAATCCTGACCGGGAATTAATTCCAACCCGATTGAGGAAGGGCTGTCTTCACAAGCAGCAAAAAATATAAAAATCAAAATTAAAATGAATCTTAAGGCAATTCGCAATCAGTTTCCTCCAGTGTGGTCTTCATAAATATATCTGCAAGCATCGATAAAATTATCGGCTACAAAATTGGGAGATTTTCCTTCTTTATGCAAGATATTTATTTCTTCATCAGATAATGTGCTTTTAATAAGCACTGTTTTCATTCCTGCGTTAATTCCGCATTCAATATCGGAGACAGCATCCCCAACAAAATAAGATTCTGAAAGGTCAACTTCGAAATCTTCCGCAGCTTTATAAACCATTTTCGGCGATGGCTTCCTGCATTCACTTTCTTCTTTTGAGCTGAATTCAGGATGATGCGGACAAAAGTAAAATGCATCTATCTTACCACCCGAATTTGAAATAAGTTCGCTAATTTTTTTATTTACTTCGTTGACGTTTTTTTCGGTAATTAGTCCGCGGGAAATACCGGACTGGTTTGATATTACAATTATTTTGAAGTTATAAATATTTTGCAGTTTAAAAATTTCTTCAGGTACACCGGGATATAAACGTACGAGATCCGGATTTCCAAGATAACCCGGATCATAATTCAAAGTTCCGTCTCTGTCAAAAAACACTGCTCTATTTGACATTTAAAATCAGCTAATTACCTTCTTGTATAGATCGACATAAT
>JAENZU010000543.1 GCA_016841125.1 Melioribacter sp.
GCACACCGTTAATAGGTAATTTTTCTCTTTCTTTTCATTCGATGAAGGATTCAATATCCTGAAGATAAATAGCTTCAAAAATCAAGGCCGCCAGCATTAGTCCGGCACCGATAATAAACGGAACCCAGTCGCCGATTGAAACTGTCCAAATTAATAAAGTCCCGATTGCAATCCCTATCGAAAGAAGGACGGCATATAACCCAATGTTTCTGCCTCTATTTTCATGGGTGCTGCATGAATTAATAATTACTTCGGTGCCGACAAAAATAAATGTTCCGCCGATTCCCGTAATAAATCTAACGGTGAATAAAACCGGGTAATTATACCAAAAGATATGCCCGATAGAGCCGAGCATCCAAATAATAATGCCGGCTATTAGAATTTTTTTTACGCCGTGTTTGTCGATCAGCCTTCCGGCAAACCAGGAAAACATTACAACGCTTAAATAGCCGACGGTAGTAGAGGAGCCGGTTATAAAACTGGAGGCTCCCGATTTTTCCAGCAAGATAACCGTAACCGGAGTGAGCAGACCAAACCCGATACCGCCGATTGTAATTCCAACCAGAGCGACTAATAATCTTTTATCCAAAAACACTTCCATTATTTTAAAAGTTAAAATAAATCAGAGTCGTTTAATTTAACAACATATTTGATATTCATTTCTTATTTTTCACAATTATTTGAAATGGAGTTTGTGATTAAAAAACCTGAAATATTAGCTCCGGCAGGGGATTGGAGAATGTTGACAACTGCAGTCAGTAACGGCGCAGATGCAGTCTATTTTGGTGTCGAAAATTTAAATATGCGTGCCAAAGCAAGAAACTTCAAATTGGAGGAGCTGCCCAAAATAGCTGAGTTTTGCAGAGAAAAAAAAGTCGACACTCACTTAACCCTGAATACCATCGTTTATGAAAGTGAACTTGATGAATTAGATGAAATAGTAAAATCAGCAAAGAACGCCGGAATAGATTTAATTATTTGCTGGGATCTGTCGGTTATTCAAAAATGCAAAGAGTACGAAATGCCTTTTTGCATAAGTACTCAAGCCTCAATCTCCAATTCAGCCTCTGCTAAGTTTTATAAAGATTTAGGCGCCAAACGAATTGTGCTTGCCCGCGAATGTAAGCTGGATCAAATAAAAAAAATTCGTTCGGAAACAGATATCGAGATCGAAGCCTTTGTTCATGGTGCTATGTGTGTTGCAGTAAGCGGCAGATGTTTTATCAGTCATCATGTTTTTGGGAAAAGCGCAAACAGAGGTGAATGCGTTCAGCCGTGCAGAAGAGAGTACAATATCAAAGATAATGATCAGAATTTTGATTTGGTGATTGGCGACGACTATGTGCTATCTCCCAAAGATTTGTGTTCCATTGAATTCATTGAACAGTTAATAGAGATAGGGATCGATTCCTTTAAAATTGAAGGAAGAAAACGGAGTCCCGAATATATTGCTAAAGTTGTCTCGGTTTATCGCAAAGCTGTTGATCTTTATTCCGAAGGAAAATTGACGGATGAAATCAAGAAAGACTTTTTTGATGAATTAGGAAAAGTTTACAATAGAGGTTTTTCGTCTGGCTTCTACTTTGGTACACCCAGCGGCGATGATTATGCCGTAAAGTACGGCAGTGTTGCCACAACCAAAAAAGTGTATCTGGGAAAAGTTGTTAACTTCTTTAAAAAGAGCAGCATTGTTCATCTCAAACTTGAAGCCGGCGACTTAAATTCCGGTGATGAAATATATATTATTGGCGAAACTACCGGAGTTGTTGAACTGAAGATGTCATCTTTTGTAAAAGAGGAAGTTGAAATTACTCATGCAGACAAAGGAGATGATGTTACATTTTACAGTGAGAGGCTGGTAAGACCGCGGGATCAAGTTTATAAGATAGTAGAGGTATAACGAGTTTATGAAATGAACAGTCAACGGAAAGCGCTGATTTCATTCAGCATCTTATTTATAGTTTTATCATTCGGAATGTATATGACCCCATTTTTGAAAAAAGAAAAAAGCAATAATGAATTTGTGCCGGAGTGGGCAAAGAAAGTTGTCTGGTACCAAATATTTCCTGATCGTTTTAGAAATGGAGATACATCCAATGATCCAACGCTCGAATCTATAAAAGGTTCCTGGCCTCACGACAGCACATCAAAGTGGGAGGTTCATCCTTGGACATCCGACTGGTATAAGCTTCAAAATTATGAAAAAGAAAACCGGAAGGATATTTGGTTCAATATTCAGCGCAGGCGTTACGGCGGCGATTTACAAGGCATTATTGATAAATTAGATTACTTAAAAGAATTCGGTATTTCGGCAATTTATCTGAATCCGATTTTTGAGTCCCCGTCACTGCACAAATACGACGGTGCAACCTATCATCACGTTGATCCTTATTTTGGACCTGATCCGATCGGAGATAAAGAAAAAGTTAAATCGGAAATTCCGCACGATCCGGCAACCTGGGTTTGGACCGAAGCTGATAAACTTTTTCTCAAACTAATTCAAGAAGTTCATTCACGCAAGATGTACATAATTATTGACGGTGTGTTCAATCATATGGGATTGAATTCTTGGGCTTTCAAAGATGTCGTTAAAAACCAGCAGAAATCAAAGTATAAAAACTGGTTTAAAATAATTTCGTGGGAAGACCCGGATAAAGGCACAAATTTTCAGTACGAAGGATGGTATGGTGTAAAAGAGCTGCCGGAATTGAAGCAGGATGAAAATGGATTAGTCGCCGGACCAAAAAAATATATTTTCGATTCAACAACCCGATGGATGGATCCGGACGGAGACGGCGATCCTTCCGACGGAATTGACGGCTGGAGACTTGACGTAGCATTTTTGGTGAAACA
>JAENZU010000544.1 GCA_016841125.1 Melioribacter sp.
TCCTCAAAAAGTCTTTAGCAATGTGCCACTGCCCGAAAGATTCCGGTGTGGGAAGGCGCTAAAGATGGAACAAGCCAGTAGACCTACCAGACAATTGAGTTTAAGAGGCTTTCGTGATGAAAAGCTGATTGCTGTCCAGCCATCAAATCTATAATTCCGAAACCTCATTTTAGTTAACCCAATTTTAATTTTCATAGCGGGATACTATGTACGAGAGTTTCAATCTTTATACCTCATGTTTTAAAGTCGACCTACTTGAAGTCATTCCCAAAAGACGCTTAACTAAAAACTTGTTCAATGGACAAACATGCAAAGTACGGAATGAGACTTAGATAATTGGTTATGAACAAAATGAATTTCAAAATATTAACTCTTTGCAAATTTGCGGTGCTGTTTTTCACAATTGCCGGATTTAGCCTGCATGCTCAGGATTCAACCGAATACCAAAAAAGCCATACTTTAGATGATATAGTAGTTACGGCTAATAAATTGGATACCAAAATTAAAGATGCTTCAACCAAAGTTTTAGTTCTTAGTTCTAAAGAGATTGAAAATTCAAACGGCACCAGACTGCCCGATATCTTAAAAAGCAGTAGCTCTATTTTTATTAAGTCTTACGGACTAACCCCCGCATTGCAGACTATATCACTTAACGGCTTGGGTCCCGAGCATACTTTAATTCTAATCGACGGTGTGAGAATGAATACATTTCAAAATTCTCATGTTGACCTGTCCCTTATTCCCAAAGAAAGTATTGACCGAATTGAGATAATCAACAACGGTGTAAGTTCAATTTACGGCAGTGATGCAATTGGCGGAGTGATTAACGTTATCTCTAAAAACAGAAGTCTTTCAGCCAATGGAAATAACTATATGATGGATGCTTCCGTTACTACCGGTTCTTTTAATACACGCGGATACGGGTTCGGATATTATCATCAAGCAAATAATTTTAACGCAAGGGTTCATTATAACTCAGAAACTTCGGACGGGGATTTCAAATACTTTTTTGATAATGGAATTGAAGAAACAATTAAAGAAAGAGAAAACGGAGCCTACAAACTTAATGATATCGGGCTGAACTCACAGTACTTATTCAATGAATTCAACCGTGTCAGATTTATTTCGGGTTATTCTTATCAGGATAAAAATGTACCGGGCATTGAAACGGGAACGCCTTCTCCGTTAACTAAACAACTCGATAAGAATTGGAATAATATTTTGATATTTGAAAGTTTTCTTTCCGATGAACTTACATTAAAAACAAATTTTAATTTTCAGAATAATTATACAAAGTATACCGTTGAACCATTCATTAATAGTTACTATAAAAATCTAATTTATACTGCCTCCCCCGAGTTAAAATTTCAAAAAGATAATTTTGGAATTACAACCGGCTACAACTTTTCGCATGCAGCTTTAAAAAGTAATGAAGTTAAAAATGGAACACAGCGAAACCAGCATGCACTGTTTCTTTCTTCAGCTTACAGCCCGGCAGGATGGCTTAAGTTGTTCCCCTCAATTAGGTATGATCATATAACCGATATTGACGAGAACGCTCTCACGTATAAATTGGGTTTTAATTTACAGCCCTTCAGTGAAATTAACTTAAGTTTGCGGGGCAATGCAGGAAGGAATTTCCGCTCTCCATCATTTAATGATCTTTACTGGATAAATTCCGGGAATAGTGAACTGCAGCCGGAGAATTCATTTAATTGGGAAGCCGGCATTCTTTATTCAAGTTCAAACTTTATCAATTGGCAAATTGATATTGCCTATACGCAGATAAAGGCTACCGATAAAATAGTTTGGACACCCGGTGCCAGAGGAATTTGGTCACCTCAAAATATTGCAGAATCGATATCTAAAATTATTTCTGTAAGTACCACACTCGATAAAAGAATTGACGAACATTTTGATTTGAGCATTAACGCCGGAATGCAATTTCTGAATTCAAAAAAGATTAGTGAAACTTATCCGGGGGATCCATCAAAAAATAAGTTCATTCCTTACATCCCTTTGGAATCGGCAAATGTAAATCTTAGTGTTGGTTTATATTTCACTGAGATCAATTTATTTTACAAACATACCGGTAGCCGGTTTTCAGATTTTGCAAATAAGAGAGACCTTGCACCAGTCAACACTGTTGATGGAAATATTGGGTTCAAACTGGTGCTGTTTAATATCCAATCGAAAATTAAACTGGAAGTAAATAATATCTTTGATGCCAGGTATGAGATCATTTCTGGTTACCCGATGCCGCTAAGAAATTATCGTTTAACAATTTTATTCAATTATTGATTAGGTAGTTTAATGAAAATACGTATATCATTTTTGATCGTCCTAATTTTATCCATTCAAATTTTCTCCCAACATTTGAGCAAAGTTTACGTCTTGACAGAAGGAGGTTTCAGTGCCGGCTCATCAACGCTATCTATGATGAACATGCAGAATGGCAATTTTACACAGAGGATCTTCAATCCCGGTAACTTAGGACTATATCCCGACGGATTAATATATTTCGACAACCACCTTTATATTACAGAGCAGGGAGGTTTCGGCGGCAGTGGAAAAATTTATAAAACAGATACTTTGGGAACTGTTATTAATTCGGCGATTGTTGGAACCAATCCTTTTTCTTTGGCTATATCGAACAATAAAGTTTACGTAACTAATGGTCCGGCAGGAAATGTTTCTGTTTTAAATTTAAGTGATTTCAGTTTGATCAAAAATATTACCGTTGGTGTCTATCCTCAAGAAATAATTTCGCATGACGGAAAAGTCTTTGTCTGCAATACAAGTCTTTGGGGAGGTGGAGAGGACTCTACGGTTTCTGTTATTGATGCTGTTA
>JAENZU010000545.1 GCA_016841125.1 Melioribacter sp.
TTTATTGCCTGCACTCCCCTGCTTTCATTATATGACCAGTCTAAACTTTTCTGCCAAGTAGCACCGCCATCCGAAGTTTTAAGAATTCCAATTCCATAACTTCCGCGGGTTAACCTGATTGCAGCACCGGTCCCTGTACTTTGATAATTGTAAACTTCTCCTGTTCCGATATACATTTTATTCGTATCAACCGGGTCTATTGCAATTGCCATAACACCTAACACGGGAAAACCGGTTTCAATTTTCTTCCAAGCTGATGCGCCTTTTCCGGAAGTGTAACTTACCCACAACCCACCGCTGGCTGATCCCGCAAACAAAGTATTTGAATTTTGAGGATTAAGTGCTAAGGCTAAAGTCCTTCCGCCCATATTGGTGGGACCTATCGGCTTCCAACTGTTTGCTGATTCATTGCCGGATTCTTTTACGAATTGATTTTCTAACTTAATGTATTCGTGAAAAATTGCTTTATCCGGAATTGTTTCGGCAGGGTAAGCTCTTGCAGCATTAAAATAAGTTAAAGCCTTGTAGGCGCCTGAAAGTTTTATTTCACTTTCATCATTCATAAAATTGTAAAAAAAGAAAAATGAAAGTATTGCAGAGATAAAATAAAAGCTGTAGAAAAATTGTTTCATACTCCCCCATGATCTAGTGGATTTTTTTATCTAAAAATATATTGAAAATTAAGATATCTGAAAATAGATTAATAATTAGAGGATAGAATTTTCTCTATTCCTACTCTATAGCTTTGCTCCTACAACAGAACGAGCTTACTAAAAAGAATAGAGAGCTGGCTGATAAATCCGAATCGCTATCCAAACAGAAAAATGAAATTGAGAATAAAAATGTTGCGCTCGAAGCAACCATGATCAAATTGAAAAAGGTTCTGAATCAATTAGTCCAGTCTGAAAAACTTACATCGCTGGGACGGCTTACTGCCGGAATAGCACATGAAATTAATAATCCGGTTAATTTTATTACAGCAAATATTAGCCCACTAAAACGCGACATTGACGATATATCAAAATTAATCGATAAATATTATTCCGTTCTATCAGAATGTAATCTTGAAAATCAATTTATACTTATTAGAAAAACCAAAGACGAAATTAAATACGAATTTCTGTTAGAAGAAATGAACAATTTGATCAAAAGAATAATTGAAGGAGCTAAAAGAACAGCCGCTATCGTAAAAGGAGTGAGAAATTTTTCAAGACTTGATGAGGATGATAAAAAATATGCTGACATCAATGAGGGTATTGATTCCACACTTATGATGCTCAGAAATGAATTTAAAAACAAAGTTCACGTTGTTAAAAATTTTGACGACATCCCCAATATCATGTGCTATCCGGGTAAACTGAACCAAGTATTCATGAACCTATTATCAAATGCAGGCCATGCTGTTAAAGAGAATGGGACTATTACAATCAGCACCTCAATAAAGAATAACCAACTTGAAATAGAAATTTACGATGAAGGAGATGGTATGTCGGATGAAGTAAGAAATAAAATATTTGAACCTTTCTTTACAACAAAAGATGTTGGTAAAGGTACCGGTTTAGGTTTATCAATAAGTTATGGGATTATAAAAGATCATCATGGCAACATTGAAGTTGAAAGTGAAAAAGGTAATGGAACTAAATTCAAAATTTATTTACCAATCAGTGAGTAGGTATTAATATTTGTCCAAAAATAATTTTAATATTCTTTACGTTGATGACAAACCCAGCAACTTGTATGCATTCAAGGCTACATTCAGAAGGGACTATAATGTTTTTAGGGCTGAGAGTGGTTTTCAAGGTATTGAAATAATTAAGAATAATTCGATTGATCTGGTAATTACCGATCAGCGTATGCCTGAAATGACCGGGATACAATTCTTGGAAAAGATCATCCCTGAATACTTTGATACGATAAGGATGATACTGACAGGCTTTGGTGATGTAGAAGCAATCAATAGCGGCTGAGTGTTTAGGTATATCACTAAACCCTGGGATGAACATAACCTCAAAATGATAATTGAAAATGCACGTCAATATTCTGAATTACAAAAGAGTCGTAATAATTTATTAGCAGAGTTGCAGCAGAAAGTTGAAGACCATGAAAAAACATTAATACTCTTCATGAAATATTCTCCTCCTCAGGTTGTTGAGAAAGCCTTGTCAGCCTCTGAGGATTCGATCTTTGATGGTGAGTTGCGAAATGTTACGGTGCTATTTTGTGACATGCGTGATTTTACCAGAATGTGCGAAGGAATGGAACCAAAGGAAGTTGTTACATTTTTAAATGACTACTATACTATCATGACAAAAGTAATTCAGAAGTATGAGAGTATAGTTAATCAATATGTAGGGGACGAAATCTTTGCGGTATTCGGCGAACCGAAAGATACACTCAATAATGAAAGGAGTGCCGTGCGCTGTGCACTAAGCATAATTGAATCTTTAAAAAACTTAAACGATAAATATGCAGGTAAACTTGTAGATGAGATATGTGTCGGCATCGGTTTCAATTCTGGAGAAGTGATTGCAGGAAACTTAGGCTCGAAAATAAAAATTGATTACTCCATTACAGGTGATACTGTTAATACAGGCAGAAGAATTGAGACTATATCTAAAGAACATCGCAATTCTATTTTTGTTAGTGAAGAAGTTTACAAGATATGCGAAAATTTTGTCAGCGCAAATAAATATGATTCATTAAGTCTAAAAAGAAAATTAAAAACTATCACAGTGTATGAAATCACCGGCAGTATTGGTGCATAAGTATGTTGTATTTATGAAGTCTCCTCTGTTTAAGAAATTTAATTCGTTGAACATTTGTAATTAATGAAAACTTT
>JAENZU010000546.1 GCA_016841125.1 Melioribacter sp.
GGTATACCTACATACTTAATAATGCCATGGGATCCGGAGTCCCCACAATCCTCTATGGTACAGAGTCTGATGACATTACTATCGCTATTGCCCAAAAGCTTGGAATTCTGATTCCCGGTTCCGATCAGTAAGATACTTTTAGTTATCACGAAAGCTGTCGGGATGACAAATTTGGAATTAACAAACTTAAGTTTCTTCGCGCTTCGGTATTTTCAAAAAGAAAGTTGTACCCTCTCCTTTTACAGACTCAACATTTTTTTCGATATCATTTAAAACGCAGTAAGCATCTACCAATGAAAGTCCCAGCCCCGACCCATCGTAGGCTCGGCTGTATCCATGTTCTTCCTGAATAAAGGGAGTAAATAAATTTTGCAGAAATTCTTCGGCTATTCCAATACCCGTATCACTTATTGAAACCTTTAAATGTTCCGGGTCACTATCTGACATAGTTATTTTAATTGAACCTCTATTTGTATATTTAACTGCATTGTCCATCAAATTGGAGAATATCTGGTAAATGCTGTATTCGTCAGCAAAAACAATATCATCGCTTGTATTATTAATAATCTCAAATGCTAACTGTTTCTTTGCTATCGGAGTGCGGTACTCGCGTTGAAGAGGCTCCAATATATGCTCTGTAAACTTCAATTCTTTTGGAGTGCTTTGATACTGCCCAACTTGAATAAGAGACATATTTAAAATAGAATCGACCGTCTTTACTAAGCGTTTACCTGCACTGTCCATCATATCTAGCGATTCAATAATTTCACTATTTTCAGTTTCGTTTAAATCATCCTCGAGTAATTCGAGAGTACTGATGATTACATTCATCGGTGTGCGGATTTCGTGTGACATTTGAGCAAGAAACTCACTCTTTAGTCTGTCTGCGTTTTCGGCTTTCTGCTTTGCCTCCATTAGATCCGTTTCATAGCGCTTTCTCTCTGATATATCCCTAAAAATACTTAAGAGTAGAGACTTCTTTTCACCAATATTTATAAAAGAATTAGAAAGTGAAAACCAGCGTACTTCACCGTTCCACACGTTAAGTTCACCCTCAATTTGAGGTTTAATATTTCCGGCTAAAAAGTTATTCTTAAAATTTTCAATGTTCACATCATCTTTGTCTATATAAACCACAGAAAAGGGTTTACCCACCAGTTCCTTTTTTTCCATCCTGAATAATTTGCAGTACGCTTTATTTACATCAACTAAATTACCGTTTGCGTCAGTTAATCTCATTCCGTCAAAGGAGTTTTCCCAAACGGATCGGAATTGTTTTTCAGATTCACGCATTTGAAGTTCGGCTTGTTTTTCGTTCGTGATATCAACAGCGGTGCCTTCGTAATAAAGCACATTATGATTATCGTCAAATACCGATTTTGCGCTTTCTCTAATGTCAATAATTCTGCCGTCTTTGCCTATCCACTTACTTTCGAAACCGAATATAACCCCTTCATTTTTAATAATTTCATCGAATCTTTTTTTATCCGACGGATCAGCGTAACTATCATAAGCTTTGTGTTCATTAACTAATTCTTCAAATGAAGAATAACCCAGAATTCCGAGAATAGCAGGATTCACATTTAAAATAGTTCCGTCGGGAGTGGTTCTATACATACCTACCGGAGAGTTCTCAAAAAATCCTCTGAATCTTTCTTCGCTTTCAATAATTTTTTGTTCTTGAATTTTTCTTTGTGTTACATCCCGTGCTAAAGATAGAACTGCTTTGCTGCCCATATAATTTATTACCGCCGAGCTAATTTCCACCGGTATAAGTTTCTTCCGTTTTGAAATTAAAACTCTCTCATATACAGCCTTGCCTTTCCTTTCCAACAATTCTCTTACCTTGTTTACTTCGTTTTCATCTTCGTCTTTTATAAAACCTGATACCCCTTTATTCAATAATTCTTCTCTCGTGTATCCGATGGTTCTGGTTATAGCATAATTAACTTCTAATACCATACTGTTATAATCCTGGATAATAAGCATATCGGGCGAAGCATGAAATAATGTTTTAAATTTTTCCTCACTTTCGATTTTCTCGGTAATATCCTGCAGTGTAAGAATCAGTGAATCTTTGCCGCTCCATTTTGCATTAGTCAAGGCAGGTATAGCAATCCGCTTACCCTTAACCGGGTTATCTATAAAAATTTTCGCTTCGGCTAAATTGCTTAAAGATATTTGAAATTGGGTATTTAAAAGCTGCTCCGAAGTTTTCCCCAGAAGAACTTCCCCGGCAGGATTGATGAAACGGATTATACCGCTGTTGGATAAAACAAAAATTGCATTCGGATCTTTCTGAACAAGAATGTTCAGATTGCGTTCTTTTTCTTTAATTTCATTATTGATCTTAAAGCGCTCGATTGCAAAGCGAATAGTTTTTACATTCAACTCGCCGCTTAAATCATTTTTGGAAAGATAATCCTCGGCGCCCTGCTGAATTATCTGTTTACCCAATTCTCTGTCGCTGTGCCCGGTTAAAACTACTACAGGTATATTTTCGGCAACCGAATTTATTTCCGTAAAAGTATCGGGACCGGTACTATCGGGTAAGTTAAGATCGAGTATTAGCAGGTTATATATGTTTTCCCGCAAATATTCTTTGGCAGACTTCAAATCATTCGCCAACGTTAAAGAATATTCACCCGAAGAATTCTCATTAAGAAGCACCCTGAATAGTCTGGCGTCCCCCTCATTGTCTTCAACTAAAAGAATCTTTAATATTTCGGTTTTAATATTCAAGTTATGGAACTCTCCAATTCAGATTAACAAGTCACCTTACGCATGTGTCATGCCCGTCCCGACAAGTCGGGATAATCAGGCATCTATTCGACAGA
>JAENZU010000547.1 GCA_016841125.1 Melioribacter sp.
AGTTGTATCAATGGGGGCTATTCCGGAATCGGTTGAAGTATCAGTTGAGATAGACAGTAAAAATAAAAAGGTAATTGCTATCGCGATGGGCTCGAGTGAATTGAGAACAAGAGATATTGAGATTAAACAATTATCTGAAAATGAAATTTTAGAAATTGGCGCTAAGTCTCTGAAGACTGAAATATCCAACGTGCATATTGCCGGACAGACATCATTCTTATATGCCGTATATTATAATAAAGTAGAAAGCTACCTGTTTGGACTGTTGAAAAACGAATCGCAAAACTTACGCGTAATTGATAAAGAAGGAACCGTAAAACTTCAATTGAATAATGCGATGATCAAAAGCAGTGAAGCAGGGAACGTAAAAAATAAAATTAAAGAGATGATTGAGAAACTAACGACTTTCGGTGACGCTGGTGCATTGGTTCCTGATATATACCTATTGATTTCTGCAAAGATAGTCGATTTAACGGGCTTGATTCAGGAGTCGCAGATCATTGCATTAGTGGATATCGAACTGGCGAAAGTTTCACCATCCGAAAATGTTATCATTATTGCATCATCAAAAAAATAATATGAAAAAACAAAAATTAGATATATACGACTACATAATTTTCGGCGGCTCTATCTCGGGGGTTGCAGCTGCAGTTAAATTCAAGCGGCAGAATAAGACGGTTTTGCTCCTTAACCCTTATGGGTTTTTAGGCGGCTCAATCACTGAAAGCCTTAACTGTCTTCAAAATATTGATATCGAAAATGTTTCTCCGATAGTCGGTGAAATTATCCACAAAATAACTTCCGAAAATTTAGGAGTTATGGGTGAGTTCCAAGGCGGAAAAATTATCAATCCGGAAGCGGTTAAATATGTGCTTCAATCATTAATTGAAGAAACCGGAATTGATTTGCTGCTTCATGTTTCTGCAAAGAAAATAGAACAGGAGGAACACCTAAGAAAGTTAACCTTGCTTGCAAAGGAAGGAGAGATCAGTTTTAAATGTCACCATCTTATTGATGCTACTGTCGATCACCAATTAACGAAAATAACAAACTCCTCATCAATCGATAGAAAAAAAAATTATTTCAATTTCATAACAACATCAGTTAAGAAATATGTGATCTTCGAATTGAGATGGAAAGAAAAATTCGTTGAGATAAATGATTCGAGGTTTTGGGTTTCATCTTATTTCAATTGCGACGACCCGTTATTTATTGACGAAGCTGCTCAGAAATTCAGCGATAAAATAAATGATTTTTTGATGCAAAATGATTGTCGGATTCAGATACTTCCTGCAAAAGCTTATACAATAACTGGTGAACAAAAATCAGCAACACTGCATCTTTACGAATCAATTGATGATAAACTTGATCGATCTTACTTTTCGAATGAGCTGTTTGTAAAAGCTTCCGAGTGGGAAAAAAATGCAAAGTAAAACGGCAGAAAATATTTTAAATAAAATGAAAAACGGTTTGGTCGTGTCGTGCCAGGCGTCAGGCGATTCACCATTCAATTCACCAGAAGGTGTGACGATGTTTGCAAAAGCCGCAATGATGGGAGGCGCTGCCGGCATTCGCTCTGAAGGATTTGCAAAAACAAAGATGATTCAAGCTTCGGTCAACCTCCCGATCATAGGGTTGATCAAATCAGAATTTGAAGACGGATACGTTAGGATTACCGGTACTTTTAATGATGTTGAAAAATTAATTGAGGCAGGTTCAGATATAATTGCTATTGATGGTACTTTTAGAATTCGTGAGGGATTAACAGGCGCGCAATTTATTACGGCAGTCAAATCTAAATATGATTGCATTATCATGGCTGATATTGCTGAGTATGAAGAAGGTTTGGCATGTATAAAAACTGGAGCCGATTGCCTTTCAACTACGTTAAGCGGTTATACACCGGAAACTGAAAATTTAAAATCAAAAGGTCCCGATTTAGACTTATTAAAAGAACTCTCTGCAGTTTCCGATATTCCGGTATTTGCGGAAGGGAGGATCAATACTCCGGCTGATGCTGCGATGATGATCAAAAGCGGCGCATGGGCTGTTGTAGCCGGGACTGCAATCACCAGACCAAATGTAATTACCGAGTGGTACGTAAAAGCCATTGACGGTGTAGCAAAAAAATAATATTCATCCAAAAAAGAAATTAAAATGGAATTAAAAAATAAATATGATGTAATAGTTGCCGGTGCAGGAATTGCCGGTATCAGTGCCGCAATCAAAGCCGGCAGATTGGGAGCGTCGGTTCTTTTAATTGAGAGGTACGGTTTTGTAGGCGGCATGTCAACTGCCGGAATGGTTTCGCCTTTTATGAAACATTCCGTTGATGGAGAAACACTTGTGCGCGGGGTTTTCGAAGATCTCGAAAAGGAAATGCGCTCACTCAAAGGAATGATCGATAACGGGTTCTATGCAAATACTTTCAGGGCTGCAGCATTTAATTTATTGCAGAAGGCAAATGTTACTATTTTGTTAAACGCGGAAATCTCAAAGGTTACTAAAGCCGGCAGCTTAATTAAATCAGTAAATGTTTTGGTGGAGGGGTTGGAAAAAGAAATTGAGGCGCATGCCTTTGTGGATACTACGGGAGATGCTCAGCTGGTTTATCTTGGAGATTTCCCCTGGGTAAAAGGGGACGAAACCACAGGTTTGCTTCAGGCTCTTACTTTGTTTTTTAGAATGGGTGGAATCGATCTTGAAAAGGCAACCGAATATACAAAGAAGGATAAAGATAATTTCTTCGGATGGATGGATTTCAATTTTGATATGAAAAAGATTATTTCGGTTGCAGGTTACTTCAAAGAAGTAAGTA
>JAENZU010000548.1 GCA_016841125.1 Melioribacter sp.
CCAGATTTTCAGATCAAATTTATTTTTAATTTGAGAAAGTAATTCTTCTCTTTTTGGATAATGACTGCCGATAAAAGCAACTTCGCAATTATACTTATTTTTATCTGCATCACTTAGTTCAATTTTATTTACTGTATCGGGATCGTAACCATAGCAAAGATGGTAAGCGTTTTTGTGTCCGTTCTCTCTGTAAAGTTTAACAGAGTAGGGATCGTAGGTAAAGAAAAAATCGTAGTAGGGTGATATTTTGCCGGAGAAGATAGGAAACTCCCACGGGTCATCCCCGAACCAATTGAATAATACTGCATTAGTTTCTTTTTTTAGTGTCTTGAGAGTCTCTATAAATAAAGGCTCCCCCTTTAGTACAAATATAAAATCGGGGTTGATGCTGCGGGCGTATTCTAAAAGCTCTTGGTTAATTTTCTTTTTAACATTTTCAGAGGGAATAATTTTAATGATTTTATTGAATTTGAGGATTTTGTTCCAGTCGAATTCAAAAACTTCGTATCCGATTTCTCGAAGGGCTTTAGGAATAATCCTATTAAAAAGAACCATCCTCGAGTAACCGGACACGTAAAGAATTTTCATTGTCCAATCAGTTCTTTGTAAGCTTCCGGACTTAATAATTCGTCAAGCGCCGATAAGTCATTAATTTCAACTTTAACTATCCAGCCTTCACCGTAAGGATCTGAATTAATTTTTTGCGGTTCATCGGCAAGCGAAGAATTGATTTCGACAACCTTTCCGGTAACGGGTGCATACATATCGCTTACCGTTTTTACGGCTTCGATAGTACCAAATGATTCTCCCGAAGTAATTTCAGAAAGGTCTTCCGGAATATCAACAAAAACTATATCACCTAGTTCACCCTGCGCATACTCAGTGATACCGATAGTTCCGACGTTACCTTCAACTTTGACCCATTCGTGATCGGTTGTGTACTTTAATTTTTCTGGAACGTTCATTTAAACCTCTAATTTTTTTGCAGTCAATTTTTCAATAAATGATGTATCATAATTGTTATTTCTAAAATCTTCATTTTGTAAAATCATTTTATGATATGGTACGGTAGTTTTAACACCTTCAATTGCAAACTCGTCAAATGCTCTCAATGCACGTTTAATCGCATGCTCTCTATCGGTTCCCCAAACTATCAGCTTCGCTATCAATGAATCATAATGCGGTGATATTACATAGTCGCTGTAAACATGGGAATCGACCCGTACACCGAATCCTCCGGGAAAGTGGAGATACTTAATTCTGCCCGGCGAGGGTCTGAAATTATTTTCCGGGTCTTCTGCATTTATTCTAAATTCAAAACTATGTCCGACAGCTTTTCTCGGTTTATTCTCTATCTCTTTGCCGGCGGCAACTAAAATTTGCTGTTTAATTAAATCGAGATTTTGAACCATCTCAGTAACTGGATGTTCAACCTGAATTCTTGTATTCATTTCGATAAAATAAAAATTCAGATCTTTGTCAACGAGAAATTCGATTGTTCCTGCCCCTTCGTATTTCACCGATTCGGCGCCGAGAATTGCGGCATCACTCATTTTTTTACGAACCTCAGGAGTAAGAATCGGGCAGGGTGCTTCTTCCAAAAGTTTTTGATGTCTTCGCTGAATACTGCAGTCACGCTCACCGTAAGAGTAAGCTTTTCCTCTTGAGTCACCGACAATCTGGATTTCAACGTGTCGGGGATTTAAAATATATTTTTCCAGGTAAAGTTCAGGATTTCCAAAAGCTGCCGCCGCTTCCGTGCTTGCAGTTTGAAATGCATTTTCAATATTTTCTTCTTTATGAACTATTCGCATCCCCTTACCACCCCCGCCTGCTGAAGCTTTCAGCATAACCGGATATCCAATTTCGGAAGCCAGTCTTTTTGCAATTTTAATATCTGCAACTGCTCCTTCACTACCCGGAACTACAGGAACACCCACTGCTCTCATTGTATCTTTAGCAAATGCCTTATCTCCCATTCTTCTTATCATATCGGGGGAAGGACCGATAAATTTTATACCCGATTCCTGGCATATTTCCGAAAATTCTGAATTTTCGGCGAGGAACCCGTAACCCGGATGAATAGCATCAGCGCCGGTAACTTGTGCCGCAGAAATTATACTTGGAATTTTAAGATAGCTCTCTTTACTGCTCGCGGGACCAATACAGACCGCTTCATCTGCAAATACTACGTGTAGGGAATCTCTATCAGCTTCCGAATAAACTGCAACTGTGGGAATTCCTAATTCCTTACATGTTCTGATTATTCGTAAAGCAATTTCACCGCGGTTGGCAATCAGGATTTTTTTGAACAAACCTGCCTCTTTTAATTAGGATTTCTCAATTAAAAATATCGGCTGATTATACTCAACCGGAGTTGCGTTGTCAACCAAAATCTTAACAATTTTACCATCAACATCGCTTTCAATTTCGTTCATTAGTTTCATTGCTTCAACAATGCACAACACAGATCCGGCGGTAATTGTATCACCAACTTGTGAATAAGGATCCGCATCCGGTGCAGGGGCTCTATAAAATGTTCCCACAATGGGTGAACGTATCTCATGCAAATTTTTATCCGGCACCTCCTCTTCACGGTCTTCCGATTGTTCAACGGGTTTAACCGTTTCAACTTCCTTTTGCTGCATCTGTGAGGAGTGCATCGGCATCTGATAACTAATCTGATTGTTGGAATTTTTAGAAATTTTAATCTTCAATTCCCCCTCTTGAATGGAGAATTCAGTTATTTCGCTGGTCTCAACTATTTTGATCAGCTTTTTAATTTGGTTTATATCCATCACGATCGCCTTAGTTTT
>JAENZU010000549.1 GCA_016841125.1 Melioribacter sp.
ACTTTTTTATAAAGATTGATAAGTTTAGTTTTATTCATCTGATTTATAAAAAGCTCAACCCTTTCTTTTGCAGGTTCAACTCTATCACCAAATTCTTCTTTAGTATTTTCAATTATCTGTTCTATATTTTTTTTACCGTCGCATAACTTCCAAATAAAACTGCCTACATCGTCCAAATCAATCTTATGCGGTTTAGACGCGCTTTTTTTGAAAAAGAGTTTTTCAACAATAGTTAATTTTTCTTTTTTGTATAGAACGGTTACAACTCCATTCTCTTCTACAAATTCGCACGCACGTATTGGATATGCATTTAAAAATTCTTTCATTAAACAGTCTTCGGACTTGGTTTTTCGAGTCCGTGACCGTTTGGACCCATTTCACTTCTCCTAAGCATGATTGCAAAGAATAATCCCAAAATGCCTAATATTGAAAATATCCACATTCCATATTCATAACCTTGAGGATTCTGTGCACTTGCTTGACCATAATCGTTTGCATATCCGATGAACCAATTGAATCCCGCAACCCCAACTTGTTGGATGAGCGTCATAACTGAATACGCGGTTCCGAGTCTCTGCTCCCTAACAAGATATGCTACCGAAGGCCACATAACAGCGGGGATTAATGAAAATGAAACTCCCATCATAATTATCGGAATATAAAGTGACACATCGGTATACATCATCAGCAAATAAACAGGCAGCAGCATCACCGATCCTATCATCATCATTAACGATCTTTTACCAATTTTATCTGCCAGTAAACCAAATAAAGGAGCGACAATCATCGAAGCAATTGGCAATGCACTATTAAACCGTCCGGCAAATTCAAGATCGATGCTGTGAACATGTTGATAAAATTTAATTGCAAAACTTCTGAACGGGAAAATGGCGGAATAAAAAGTTACACAAAGCAGAACAATCCACCAGAAAGATTTATTAAATTTAAACAGATCACCAATTACTAATTTTTCCGTTTCTTCAGCTTTACCCAATTCGAATTTTCTTTCAGCATAACCTTCCATTGCAAAGTAAACCACACCGCCTACTAATGTTGCCAACCCTACTATCACAGCAAGGTACAATGGATCCTGCCAATTAGAATAGAGATCACCGTGCACAGTCGGAGACCAATCTGCATATATCTGGCCTAATCTTGCAATCGATAAATTAATCCCCAGAGCAAAACCTAATTCTCTTCCCTTAAACCATTTAGCCAATGCGGTAGTAACAGCAACTATCAAGGGTTCGGAACCGATGCCGAGTAAAAATCTGCCGATGAGCATTATCGAAAGATCATCTGTAATTGCCGTTGTAAGAGCCGCAATTGAGCAAATAATTGAAAAAACAAGGATGGAGATTTTCGTCCCGTATTTGTCAATTATAATTCCGCCGAAAATTAAAATCAAAACTGCGGCAATACTATAAACTGAATAAAGTGAACCAATATTTTCATCCGTAAAACTTAATTGGGTTTTGAGTAAATCTGCAATTGGCGCGATACTATCATAAATGTAGTAGTTGCCGAACATTGCAAGACTCACAAAGATCAGAACTAACCACCTAAACATTGGAGAGGGCTGTCTTTTCCCGCCTAAAGCATTTGAAGTTAAAGTCATATTATTTTTTCAATTTATTTGTTATTTTTTTTCTTTACTTAAACCGAAAGCAAGTAATATTGCTGCGAGAGAACCAAATAAAACAACCGAAATGATATCTCCCATGATTCCCATGTGTTCACCGATACCGGTATTTAAGTAATCCATTATCGGTTTTTCATCAATGTTGGTACCAATTAAAACTGCAATTAAAATTCCGGTGAGGGCTCCGCCGGCAATAAGTCCCGAACTGAATAAAGCACCGGGTCCAATTTCCGAATCTTCGCTGTCATTTTTTCTCATTTTATCAACAAAATATTTTATCATTCCCCCAACAAATATTGGAGTACTTGTGGAAAGAGGAAGATAGGCGCCGACAGCAACAGGAAGTGAACGCACCCCTGCTAATTCCATTACCGCTGCAATTACCATTCCTACGATGACTAACCCCCACGGAAGATTTTGACTTAACAAACCTTTTATAACAGTTGCCATTAATGTGGCTTGAGGAGCAGGAAGAGGATTCGGATGTGCCGCGGTAATAGCTCCGATACCAAGTGTTGATTCAAGCAGAAGTAACGTAAAACCAATAACAGTAACCGATGCAAGCACACCTATTATCAAACCTATCTGCTGCTTGACCGGTGTTGCGCCAACGATGTAACCGGTTTTAAGATCCTGCGATGTAGCTCCTGCAATTGCCGAGGCAATACAAACAATTGAACCAACAACTAATGCTATCGGCTGATAGACATCGCCTGTCCAGCCTACAGCAACAAATATAAGGGAGGTTGCCATTAACGTAGCGATAGTCATTCCTGAAATAGGATTTGACGATGAACCAATAAGACCAACAATTCTTGAGGCTACCGTTACAAAGAAAAATCCGAATACTACAATCATTATTGAAGAAAGAAAATTTGTTGGCAGACTAGGGATTACTGCCATAAATACAACTAATATAACTGAACCGAATAGTACAAATACTAAAGGGATATCTTTTTCGGTACGGGCTTTTTCAACCTGCGTGTTATTTTTTCTCTCTTTCAGATCATTAAAAGAATCTTTGAATGCACTTACAATTGTGGGGAAAGATTTAATTAGTGTAACAACTCCGCCGAATGTAACAGCTCCGGCGCCGATATAACGAATGTAATTACTCCATATTTCAGAAGGTGTCATTTCAGAAATTAATTTTGTAGCAGGCGGAAACGC
>JAENZU010000550.1 GCA_016841125.1 Melioribacter sp.
TAAATTAGGTTACGATATTATAAAGCGATCGTGGGAATTAATTAGAACTAATAGAGCGATAATTGCTATCGTCAAGTCTTTTTCAGAATTCGGTTATTCTTTTGGTAATGAATTTAACTTGTTCGGTATATGGTCATATATAACGAACGACAGATTTGAAAAATTAATTGATGGTGGTTCTTTAAAAACAGAATTTACGTTTGAAGAAGCGGATAAATACCCACTATTTAGATTAAATAATGCTTATGACATTAATGGTTTTGGTACGTTAAAAAGTTATAGTTTCATGCTGAAACCGGTAACTAATCACATTTATGAATTCCGTAATTCGCATTTAAATTTGCCAGACACGTTGGTTGCAATAATCTCAAATACAGATTACAGAGATGATGTTATTTCCCCCCAATTAAACTCAGAAATTGATTATTCAATATCAAACATTGAGCAGCCAGGGTACACAGAAATAAATAAATATTATTTCGATAAAATTGGAGGCGCTAAAGTTGACTATATAAGAGTCAATTATTTATTTAAAGATATTGATTCGTCTTTTGTCGTGTCCCCTGATTATAATATGGTGATTAATAGAATTGAATACCCATTTCCTCAACCATTTCGTTACGATTTAGACCCTGACATAAAGCTAAATATTCCAGCACCGGAGTCAAATATTACAGAAACTGATCTTTACATCTTTTCAATTAGTATGGATCTTGTTTTTAATGGAAAATTCTTTAAGGTTCCCGTTTCAAATGACAGACGCAATGAAAAATTTATTGTAATCCAATGGGACGGTAAAGATAGGAACGGAAATAAATTAGCTAATGGGGTTTATATTTATTTTACCAAAGCCGGTGATTCAATAAAGAAAGGAAAGCTCGTAATATTCAATGAATAACTATTCCCTTAATCTCGAACAAGTTTCAAAAATTTATGGAAGAAGATTGATATTTAAAAATATTAACTTCAGATTTGAGTGCGGTAGAATATACGGATTGGCGGGTCAAAACGGTTCGGGTAAATCTACGCTGGCGAAAATCATTTGCGGACTTATCTCTCCGACCAGCGGAAAAGTAATTCATTCAAACGGTTCACAAATTTCCCCGGAAATGCTGCATAATCATATCGGGTTTGTATCCCCCTATCTTGTGCTGTATGATGAATTCAGCGCTGAAGAAAATCTGATGCATATTTCAAGAATCCGGGGTCTGGAATTTGATGCCGAACGTGCAGAATTTTTATTCAATGAATTTAATATTTATGACAGACGTACAGATTTGCTCAAGGCTTATTCCTCCGGTATGAAGCAACGGGTTAAATTTATTTTCGCGCTGATGCATAACCCAGATCTTTTGCTGCTGGATGAACCGACATCCAATTTGGATAATGCCGGAAAAGAAAAAGTTTACGAGATAATATCACGTGAGAAAAAAGAGCATTTAATTATTGTTGCATCAAATGAAGACTCCGACCTTAATTTATGCGAAGAGGTCATTCAAATTGAAGATTATAAGAATATTTAATGAAAGCATACTACTTATTTAAAAAAGATTGGCAATCGGAACTGCGTACCCGCTACGCGATAAATGCGCTCGCAATGTTCATACTTGTAACAATCAGCGTTATTCTTTTTTCTATTGGACAGGAAAAAATTTCAGAGCATTTAACAGGCGGACTGCTTTGGGTTGTTATATTTTTTTCAGCAATGTCCGGACTTTCGCGGGCATTCGTTTCCGAAGAGGAAAGGGGAACCACACTTACGCTTCAGCTAATTGCGGCGCCGTCAACAATTTTTAACGGAAAGCTTATCTTCAATCTGCTTCTCGTATTTTTGATGAACATAGCAATAACATTTCTCTACGCGATATTGTTTGATTCATTTGTTATTAATAATGTCTCTTTGTTTTTAATAGCTTTTTTATTAGGTAATATTGGCATTGCGGTATCGTCCACAACAATAGCGGCAATTATTTCGAAAGCGAGTGCCAAAGGTACGCTCTACCCAGTGCTTTCTTTTCCCATTTTGCTGCCGCTTATTTTAACATTATTGGAGCTCACTAAATTTGCCATTGACGGAGACACGATCGAAGAATCGTTCGTGGAAATAGCTGTATTGGTCTGCTACGATGTGATAATGCTTACAGCTTCTTATATGCTGTTTGATTTTATCTGGAAGGATTAAAGGAGCTTACAAAAAGATTCCGGATTAAATCTGCCCTAAGACAGATTTATCCGGAATGACAAGAAATCATTTTCTATAAAATATACTTGCTCAAATCTCTATTTTTTACAATTGAATCCAATTTATCATTTACCATCTTGCCTGTTATTTGAACCTTAGCGCTTTCGATTACATCAGGAACATCAAACAAAATATCTTCCAGCAAAGTTGTGAGAATTGTATGCAGTCGTCTTGCACCAATATTTTCAACCTGTTCGTTTACAGTGGCAGCAGTTTTAGCTATTTCAACTATTGCTTCCTGATTGAAAGAGATCTCTACTCCCTCTGTGTTAAGAAGGGCAGTGTACTGTTTTAATAATGCGTTTTCAGGTACTGTAAGAATTTTTACGAAATCATCTTCGGTTAAACTTTGAAGCTCAACCCGAATCGGGAATCTTCCCTGAAGTTCGGGTATCAGGTCGGATGGTTTTGCCGAATGGAAAGCTCCGGATGCAATAAACAAAACATGATCTGTTTTAACCACACCGTATTTCGTATTGACCGATGAACCTTCAACAATTGGCAGTAAATCTCTCTGAACTCCTTCTCTCGATACATCGGGACCCTGTGATTTACTTCCTCCGCCGGC